>JAVBRH010000145.1:0-6738 GCA_031548225.1 Apibacter sp. | reverse complement strand
ACACTGCAATTAAAAGCAGTGTATTTTTTTTAATACTCATCTGAGTCGTCGTCTTTTTTCTTGAAGAAAAGTTTGTAAAGGACAGGTCCGGTGGTTACCAGTACCATAATGAGAACAATCGTTTCAATATGCCTTTTCAGGTCAAAATTAAATTCATCCAGAAATATCCGGTAAAGATAATGCCCGGCAAATATCAGGGAAAAAGACCAGGCTATGGAACCTATAATATTGTAAAGGAGATATTTTCCCTTATTCATTTGTACAATACCGGCAATAATAGGGGCAAAGGTTCTTAATATAGGAAGAAACCGCGCCAGGATAATGGCACCACCCCCGTGTTTATCATAAAAATCCTTAGCCTGAAACAAATATTTCTTTTTAAATAAAAGAGTATCTTTTTTATTGTATAAATACGGCCCGCTTTTCCTTCCGAATATATAACCTACTTCATTCCCGATGATTCCCGCAAGAGAAACCAGGGAAGCCAGTAAAAATACATTTAAAAAGTCGGAATCTATGGAAACGATTTCCTGAACCAGTTCACGGCTATATATTCCTGAAAGGAACAGTAAGCTGTCTCCCGGAAGAAAAAAACCGGCAAAGAGACCTGTTTCTGCAAAAACGATAAACAGAACTAAATAAATTCCTCCTAACTTTATATAAAACTCCGGATTAACTAATTGCCCCCAGCTGAAACCATCCATATATGACTTGAAATTAAAAAATTACGAATACAAAGGTATTAATAATAAAAGTAAGTTTTTGTTGTTTAACAGTAGTTTACTGTTAAAATATTTATAAATTTTTTAGATTAATTTAAATAAGAACATTAAAAAATCTGGAAAATGATTTCAATTTTTTTCAAAGTTTTCAATTGAAGAAAACCCTGTCCATTAAATGAATTTGATTAAAGTCAATTTATATGGATTGCTAAATAAAATACCGTAATTAATATTTTATAAAAAACTAAGAATAAAAAGTGTAAATTTATATAAAATTTAATTTAAAATCACTATTTAACTTTTATTACACATGGACTTTAATCTTAGACAAAGACTCAATAATTATGGAAAGATTGCAGCAGTAGGTGCAATCTTGGTTTCAAGAACAATTATTCCACAAAAGATACAAGCACAAAATCTACAAAAGGAAGAAAGGCCTAATGTCGTTTTTATTCTAATGGATAATTTAGGATATGGAGAAGTCGGTTGTTATGGTGGCGGTATTGTACGTGGTGCTTCCACACCTAATGTTGACAGATTAGCAACACAGGGAACCCGCTTCACTAATTTCAATGTTGAGGCTCAGAGTACCCCCAGTCGTTCTGCTATTATGACAGGACGATTTTCTATTCGTTCAGGTACACATTCGGTTCCCATGGGTGGTGGGACGGATGGATTGACACAATGGGAAATAACCATTGCCGAATTATTGTCAAAACAAGGGTATGCTACAGGTCATTTTGGAAAATGGCATCTTGGAAGTGAAGATGGGCGATTGCCTAATGATCAGGGGTTTGACGAATGGTATGGTATTCCTCGTACAACTGATGAGTCGTTTTGGCCGGAGGACCAGCAAGCTAAAGCCGAAAATATTCACTTCACTCATATTATGGAAGGACGAAAAGGTGAAAAAAGCCGTGAGCTTGAAGTATATGATTTTGAACAACGTCGTAAGATTGATACTAAAATTACACAACGAACAATTGATTTTATGATGCGCAGTGTGCAATCAGGCAAACCATTCTATGCCTATGTACCATATACACTTGTGCATTTCCCATCGCTTCCAAGCCACGAATTTGAAGGGAAAACAGGTAATGGTGATTTCCCTGATGCTTTAGCCGAAATGGATGCGTATGTTGGTGATATCCTTGCTTCCATTGATAAATTAGGGATTGCTGATAACACAATCGTAATTTTTACCAGTGATAATGGACCGGAGGCTACATGGCCATGGCAGGGCTCTTCTGGCCCATGGCGCGGATATTACTTCACCCATATGGAAGGTTCCTTACGTGTACCATTCATTATCCGTTGGCCTAATAGAATCCCCGCTAATCGTGTTAGTAATGAAATGGTGCATGAAGTAGATACCTATACAACTTTGGCTAAAATTGTTGGAATACAAGTACCTCAAGACCGCCCGATTGACGGATTAGATCAAACGGATTTCTTTTTAGGAAAAACCGAAAAATCGGCACGTGAAGGATTTCCTATTTTTGTTGCCGACCGCTTGGAGGGTGTAAAATGGAAAAATTGGAAACTGGTTTTCTATGATGAACAACGCGACTGGTGGACACCGCCGACTAAGTTGGGGTCGCCTAAAGTTTTTAATCTTATTTCCGATCCGAAAGAAGAATATCCTCAAACAGGGCTACGTAGTTCATGGGTAGTAGAGCCTATGATGAAAATTGTGATCGATTTTGAGGAAAGTCTGAAGAAATATCCACTTATTGTATCAGGAACACCTGATCCTTATATGCCATCATCTAAAAACACAAAAAAATAATTTGAAAAAAATAAAGAATCAGATTTTCAAAAAAACATTAATTAAGGAAAATATCATCTATCAAATAGTTTCCATTCTTGTTTATAAGGATTAATCTGATGCAGTTCTTATTATTATCATAAGAATAGCAAACATCATAAACATTTTTCTGCCCCAATACAGGTTTAATTTCCAAAGTTTTTACCCAGCTTTCATCACAATCCTGGGCGTTAAGAATAGGATCATAATCTAAATCGGCAGTTTTTAATTTACGTATCAGTTTTTTAGTCAGATATTTATTTTTTAGAGAAGCAAGAGTGTTAAAAGCTTGAGGAATTTTGTCACATGCCGAAATATAGGCTATGTAAAATTCTTTGAGTGTGTGAATGGCTTTTTCTTCTTCTTTATTTTCTTTCGTTATTTCGGTTGAAGGATTAGTGATATTGTTGTTATTTTGCCCGCATGATTGGATGGTAAATAACATCAAAAGCATGTAGATTAAAGCATAATTTTTCATAGATATCAGGAAATGGAATTATCCAAAAAAGTAATAGGTAATGAAAATGGCGGCAATAACTCCCAGCAGTTCGGTTAACAGTCCGGCAGATACGGAATAACGGATTCTTTTGATTCCCACACTTCCAAAATACAAAGCGATAATATAGAAGGTGGTATCGGCACTTCCCTGGAAAACACAAGCCAGTCTTCCGGCAAAGGAGTCTGCCCCGTAATTTTGCATGGTTTCGATCATCAATGCCCGGCTTCCGCTTCCACTTAACGGCTTCATCAAAGCAGTAGGTAGAGCCGGTATGAAATCGGTGTTTACATGAAGTGAATTGAATACCCAGCCTATTCCGGAAAGAATATAATCCATAATCCCGCTGTTTCGAAGCAGGCTGATAGCCGCCAGCATGGCAATTAAGTAAGGGATTATTTTTACGGCAACCTCGAAACCTTCTTTGGCTCCATCGATAAAACTGTCAAAAACGTTCACTTTTTTTATAAAAGCTCCGGAAATAAAAACAGTGGGGATAAGTAAAAGAAGAACATTACTCATTACCCGTGAAGTGGTTCCGCGTTCGAAATTAATGAAATCCTGATTGGTTTTAGAGATAAATTCAGGAGTGATTTTTTCCGTATCCGATTTTATTTCTTTCTGAAAGGATTCAGGATATAATTTTTTAAAAGATTCAAGGGAAGTGGTTTCCGTATTTATGGTTTGTGGAGTTATTTTGGAAACATATTCCGTTGCATATTCTGCATGGGAAATAGCGGAGTTTTTTATAAAAAAAGAAAGTCCGAAGATAAATAAAATAGACACTCCCAGGCCTATCAGAATATTGGGACTAAATAAGTTAAGTCTTTGTTTTATTCCTACAATAATAATCCCGAATAAAGTTGTACAAAAAGTACCCACAATGCAGGGAATGAAAATATCCGTCGGATCCTGTGCTCCGTTCAGGTATCGGTAAAGCATGATGGAGGCCGGGATTAAGGTTAACCCGGAGGTATGCAGAACCAGAAACATGATTTGTGCATCGGTGGCCGTATCTTTTTTGGGATTGAGTGTCTGGAGGCTGTCCATCGCTTTTAATCCCAGAGGAGTTGCCGCATTATCCAGTCCCATCAGGTTAGCGCTGAAGTTCATCATCATATTTCCAATGGCCGGATGACCTTTGGGGATAGAAGGAAAAAGTTTACTGAAAAAAGGGTTTACCAGTCTGGATAAAAAGCGTATAGCTCCTGCGTTTTCCCCTATCTTCATAATTCCCAGCCAGAAAGTCATCATTCCGGCTAAAGGAAGGGCAATCTCCATGACGGAAATTTTAGTGGTGTCGAATAAACCATCCACCATTTGTTTAAAAACCATCGTATCTCCTAAGAATATAAGCTTTATCAGTCCTACAATAAAAGATAAGACGACAAAGGCAATCCATATATAATTAAGAGTCATGAGTAAAAGGGAAAATAAAATTTAAAGGTAAGAGAAAATAAAAAGAGCTAATAAAAAATTAGCTCTTTTTTATAGTTTGTTTAGTTCTTTTTATTCATCAGTAAACTGGCTACTGCAGAGATATTGTTTTTCAGGTCTTTACGGTGTGAGATTATATCCACAAATCCTTTTTCCAGTAAAAACTCGGAAGACTGGAAGCCTGCCGGCAGGTCTTTTCCAATGGTTTCCCGGATTACACGAGGACCTGCAAAACCGATTAAAGCTCCCGGCTCGGCAATGATAACATCTCCGGTGGAACCGTAAGATGCAGTAATACCCCCAAAAGAAGGGTCGGTCAATACGGAAATATAAGGAAGTCCTGCTTGTCCCAGCTGGGCAAGTTTGGACTCTATTTTAGCTAACTGCATTAGGGAAATACCTGCTTCCTGCATACGTGCACCTCCTGACTGGCAAACAATTACGTAAGGTAATTTATGTTTAATGGAGTAATCAACCGCTCTTCGGATTTTTTCTCCTACAACAGAGCCTAAAGACCCTCCAACAAAGGTAAAGTCCATACAAGAGATCACGATGTCCACACCGTTCACTTTTCCTACCGCATTTCTGATGGCATCGGTTAACTTGGTTTTTGCTTTGGCTTCTTTTAGCCGGTCTTTATAAGGTTTGGTATCAACAAACTGAAGAGGATCTTTACTTTCTACTTTTTCATCAAATTCCTTGAATTTTCCATCATCGAATAAAATTTCGTAATATTCTTTACTACCTATTCTCACATGGAAATCATCTTCAGGGCTGACATAATAGTTAGCTTTCAGTTGATCTGTTTCGATTATTTTTCCGGAAGGAGTCTTATACCATAACCCTTTAGGAACATCCATCTTTTCGCTAAAGTCAGTATTAATATTTTTCTTGTTTCTAGTAAACCATCCCATAATTGTAGTTGTATATTTAGGTTGTAAATATAGGAAAAAATTAAATAATCTTAAGGTTTAATTGAAAAATCAAAGGATAAATTTATTACTTATAAATAGAAGTAACAGTTACTGTGTTTTTACATTTGGTAAAAGTTACCTTTAAGTCCTTGTAATTTAACAGATAATCCGGGCAGGGTTCTGCCTGGGCATGGCTCTGTTCGAAATTAATTTCTCCCTTTACCAGTACCGTATCGGTTATATAATCCTGGCTAATTTTATTTTTGTTCAGATAATCCTGGCTTTGAAGGGAAAATTTTAAAGATTTGGTTTTTATCTCTGCCAGTACCCGGTCATTGGGCAGATAAGACCAGGAAAAAAGTTTTTTTCCGAAGACCAGTATGATAAATATCAGGCTAATGGAAAAACCCACTAAATATAATTTCAGACGTTTTATAAAAGTCATATCAGATAATTAAAAGATTAATGTCCTGGTAAGGTAATGAATACCAGCCGGCAATTTGCTGATTGGTAACCCTTCCCTTATACATATAAATTCCTTTGCAGATTCCCCGGTTTTTAGTGAACATAGCTTCAAATCCGCCTTGCTTAATGAGGTCAAGAAAATAACTTAAAAAGAAATTGCTAAGGGCTTTAGAGGCAGTTCGTGCTACTTTGGAAGTTATATTAGGAACACAGTAGTGAAGAACTTCGTGTTTTATTATAGGTTTATCGGGGTTAATATTGACTTCGGAAGTTTCAAAAACTCCTCCGTTATCAATGCTGATATCAACAATGACCGCACCGGGTTTCATTCTTTTAACCATGGATTCGGTCACAATGATAGGCGAACGCATTTCCCCGCGCAGGCATCCTATAGCTACATCACATCGTATCAGGGCTTTGCTTAATTCTTTCGGGTCTATGGTTGAAGTGTATAACCTTCTTCCGAGTAACTCCTGAAAACGCCTTAAACGCGTGAGGGAGTTATCAAAAACCTTAACGGTAGCCCCTAATCCCAATGCGGATCTGGCAGCATTTTCCCCTACATTTCCTGCACCGATAATCACAACGTTAGTAGGCCGGACTCCGGTAACTCCTCCCATTAGCAGGCCGTTTCCTCCGTGTGTGGATGAGAGTAATTCTGCAGCTATTAAAATAGCACAGGTTCCGGCAATTTCTCCAAGCAGCCGTACGATGGAAAGAGCATCATGCCGGTCCCGGATGTATTCAAATCCGAGGGCAGTTATCTTTTTGGAAGAAAGTTTTTCAAAATATTCTTTACATTGGGTATTGATGAGTACAGCCGAAATTAGATAAGAATTAGGCTGCATACATTCAATTTGTTCGAGAGTCGGAGGTTCTACCTTTAAAATAATGGGT
>JAVBRH010000277.1:0-2999 GCA_031548225.1 Apibacter sp. | reverse complement strand
TCGGAGCTAAAATCAACCCTTTCTTCCAGAGTTTGTTTCTCTTCCTCACCCCATGCACCTAACACATAATCAATTTGTTTCCCTTTAGAAAAACCATTACCTATACCAAATCTCAATCGCGGGTATTGCTGGGTTTGCAGAATATTTTCTATACTTTTTAAACCGTTATGCCCGGCATTACTTCCTTTAGGTTTTATCCGTAAAGTTCCGAAGGGAAGGCTCAAATCATCACAAATAATTAAAATATTTTCCAATTGAATATTTTCCTTGGAAACCCAATATTTCACAGCGTTCCCACTTAGATTCATATAAGTGTCCGGCTTAAGTATAAACGTCTTTCTTCCTTTATAGGAAGTTTCACTAAGCTGTCCGAAATTAGATGCTTTAAAAGAGGAATTTAACTTTTCTGCTACTTTTTCTGCAATTAAAAATCCTATATTATGGCGCGTATTTGTATATTCAACCCCAATATTTCCCAACCCGACAATAAGATATTTATTCATCTTTTCCTATTCAATTTGAAAATCTCAAATGCAGAAATATAGAATTAGGCTCGTTTTTTATAGTAGTTCCGTATTCTTAATAATTCAAAAGGAAGTTTCAGGGAATACGAAAATTTCACTTTAGAATCACCCACATCTTTCCATGCCTCCAAAGGAATTTCCTTCGCTCTTTTTTCTACATTTTCTCTTCCTCCGACAATATTAATAAATTTATAGAATATTTCCACATCAAAACTCCAGTTGGAAATGAACGGATCTTTAAAAACCTCCCGGGCAATTTCTCTGGAAAAAACTTTTGCCCCACATTGGGTATCATAAACAGGAAGACCAAGCATAGTACTGGAAAAAGTGGCAAATATCCTCCCTATTAAGTGACGGTATAACTTTCTTTTTATGTGAGATCCGATTCTCCTTACTCTTGAACCAAAAACAAAAACCAAAGTTTCGTTCAAATAAGAACAAAGGGTTAAATATTCTTCAATAGAAGTGGCTAAATCAGCATCCAGATAGCCCAGACTATCAAAAGACTTCCAGTTAAGCGCTTCATTCACCCCGGTAAAAATAGCGGCCGACTTTCCGGCATTCTGCTTCTTATCCACTACCAGAATATTTTCGGGGAATTTTTGATAGAGGCCGTTTAATAACTGAATAGTATTGTCCGAACTTCCATCATTGACAAAACAAATAAACAGATTTTTATTGACAGACAGATTCCTTTCAAAATCTGTTACCGGAAGCCGATTTTCTTCATTATAACATGGAACTATTATACAGTTATCTTTCATGATTTTGTGACGTTTATTTGCTAATAATTACTTTTTTCTTAAAAAATTCTGCGATACCCTGATTGTAAAAATGGTTAGGATCCCTACCTAAATCAGAATCAAAAATAGATCGTGGTTTTACTCTTAATGGTTCCACATATACTGTATCTTCTTTTGATTGTTGAATTTGTAAATATCTGCTTCCTATTTCTTTTTTATATTGTGATGCACTACCATTTAAAAGGTCATTATAAGCAGTATATACATTATTCGTCAATTCCAATACATTTTTGTTTCTTATAGAAAAAGAGTATCCTAAGACTACAATCACTAAAATAACGACTGATACTAATGGAGAAAGTTTTATCTGAGAAAGTAAAGGCCCTGTAACTAATTTATAATTAAAAATCATCACAAAAAGGAGCATCATAAAAAATATAACATTCACTGTTCTTAATGGAGGATAAATTCCCAAAGTGAACAGGCTTGGGAAGCTTCCTAAAAATAATAAAACAAAAAAAAGTATCAGGTAGAAATAAAATGGCAGTTGTAAGAATTTAAAATTCAATTTTTTTAATTGATCCCGTACATTGTAGAAAACCAAAAAATTAATAAAAAAAGATATGATACCGTATCGTATGAACATAACGGCAGATTTTCTCAAACTCATACTGATGCTTGAAAGCAGAAGATAACCAGAAAAACTTCCCGACCTTGCACTATTCCCCGGAGCAGTCAAAATAAACAAAGTCAATGCCCCTGCCCATAAAAATAATCCCAGATATAACAGATTTATTTTCTTTTGGGTATAGTAAGAGTAAATGAATAGAATAAACACCAATATATCCAGATAAACCATAGAAACTTCATTACACCCTATAATCAGGAAGATTAAAATAAAGAGAAATATCTTATGAAAAAGAAGGGAGCCAGAACGATCAACTTTAAAAAGAAAGGCAATAAAAAACAGGGACAAGATATTGGCAAGATGATAAGTCGCTGATCCAGGAAGCCAGTAAAAAGCAGAACATACATTAGGCAACATAAATAAATAGGTAAAGCAAAAAAATGCTGTCAGGAGGATTGATAACTTATAATTACAAGTCATATAAAAAAATAGGTAAAAGGAGGCTATAATAAGAAAGACGATCATTAACATACAGATCACATTATATCCTCCAAACCAGCCAAAATGAATAGGATTGGCTATCAGAACAGCTGTAGCCGTATATCTGCTGCCCCAATGCAGATACTCATGAATTTGAACATCCATGAAAGAACCTTTAGCTAATTTTAGAGCATAAACATAATCATCTCCTGAAGGCTCAGAATACAAACATAAAATCAAAAAAGGAATCAGTGCCAATATAAATAAGACAATAATAATTTTGCTAAAAAAATTATACGTAAAGGACTCATTCATAAATAATAATAATAACTATACTTTCAATAACACAAAGGTACGTTTTTCTTTTTAATCCCTATTCTTTGTAAGCTCCTTTATGCTCTTGAAAAACTCCAGTACAGCTTCAATACTATTAACTTTATCCTTTCTTAAATATAACAGGAGACCTTCATTTCCGTTCTTTTGTTTTAAAGAAGCTTCAAAAGGAAATTTCTGAAGATATTCCAGTATTTTTTTGAAAATATCCGACTGATAATATTTAGACTGGGCATTTGTCGGAAAATAAGCCAGTAAAGTATGGTTTTTTATTACTAATTTTTCAAATCC
>JAVBRH010000082.1:0-4144 GCA_031548225.1 Apibacter sp. | reverse complement strand
AGTTACTTATACGGTAAAAGTGACCGTTCCCAGCACATATGCAAGTACTACACTTACAAATACCGCTACGGCCACGGTTGATAGCACAGCAACAACTGACATTGATACTTCCAATAATTCAGCGACAGATGTAGATGATGTGAAAATTCCGTTTTTGCCTGTCAATCCTCATGTCCGGGGGAAATTTGGGAGTTAAAAATAGTAAAGGAAAAGAAATCCGGTCAGCTTATTTTCGCCCAATGGAATTTATTTTTATGGTGAGCCATAAAAAATTTCCGGATGGACTTGTTTTTTTCCAGTTGAAGCTGGGGATCTGCTGATAAAAGCTGATCAATGGCAGATTTGGAAAGAGATACAATGACCTTGTCCTGCACTAAATCTGTTTTTTTGAAATCAATGGTTCCGCTTTGCTGGGTTCCCAGTATATTTCCCGGTCCTCTGAGTTCCAGATCCGTTTCCGAAATCCTAAATCCATCGTTGGTTTCACACATGGTAGAAATTCTTTTTTGCGCTTCATTAGACAGTTCCGATTTAGTCATCAGGACACAGTAAGACTGTTCAGCTCCTCTTCCCACTCTGCCCCGTAATTGATGCAGCTGGGAAAGTCCGAATTTTTCTGCACTTTCAATAATCATAACAGAAGCATTAGGGATGTTTACTCCTACCTCAATAACCGTAGTAGCGACCATGATCTGAGTCTGATTCTTTATAAAACGCTGCATTTCAAAATCCTTGTCAGCCGGTTTCATTCTTCCATGAACGATACTCACCTGATATTCAGGCATGGGAAAAGCCCGTACTATACTTTCGTATCCGTCCATTAAATCCTTATAGTCCAGAGTTTCACTTTCTTCAATCAACGGATATACAATATATATCTGTCTTCCTTTCCGTATTTCCTCCCTTATGAATCCGAAAACGGCCAGCCGGTCGGCATCTGTCCGGTGAAAGGTTTTGATTTCTTTTCTTCCCGCAGGAAGTTCGTCAATGATGGAAACATCCAGATCGCTGTAATAACTCATGGCCAGAGTTCGGGGGATAGGAGTGGCAGTCATAACTAAAATATGAGGAGGAACGGAATTTTTTTTCCAGAGCTTGGAACGTTGCTCCACCCCAAAACGGTGCTGTTCGTCAATAACAGCAAATCCCAGATTTTTAAATTGAACCTTTTCTTCCAAAACGGCATGTGTTCCGACCAGAATATTCAGTTCTCCTTCTTCCAGTTCCCGGTGAATGATCTTTCTTTCTGAAACGGGAGTAGAACCGGTAAGCAACCGGACGGAAACATCCATGGAGTCGAGGAACTCCTTGATTCCATTATAATGTTGAGTGGCCAGAATTTCCGTCGGGGCAAGCATAGTTGCCTGAAATCCGTTGTCAATGGCTAAGAGCATGCATAACAATGCTACCATGGTTTTTCCGCTTCCCACATCTCCCTGCAACAAACGATTCATTTGAGTATTCTTCCCCAGATCCTTTCTTATTTCCTTGATAACCCGTTTTTGTGCAGAGGTAAGGGAAAAGGGGAGATGGTTATGATAAAATTCATTAAAATGAGTTCCTACTTTAGAGAACGGATGTCCGGGAGTGGTACTTTGCCGGTAAATCTTTTGCAGGCCGAATCCTAACTGGAAAAAAAACATTTCTTCAAACTTTAAACGATATTCGGCTTGTTGCAATCCCTGATAATGAGTGGGAAAATGAATTTCCTGATAAGCTTTTTTCCGGGATATTAATTTGTAATCAGAAAGGATGTCCGCTGATAGATTTTCTTCGATCTGACCTTCAACCGAATGTAATACTTCCCGTATGATTTTTTTGAAAAAACGTTGGTTAATTCCTCTTTTCTGGAGTTTTTCCGAATTGGAGTACACCGGTTCCAGGGCGGTTTGTTCTAATTTGGCCTCTGAAATTTTTTCTATTTCGGGATGAGCCATATTCAGCTTGTTATTGAAGGAAGTTACCTTCCCGAAGATCAAAACTTCTTCATAGAGTGGAATGCTTTTTATCAGCCAGCTGGTTACGTTAAACCAGACCAGTTCAAGAGTTCCCGTTTCATCTTCAAAGATTCCGGATAGGCGTTTCTTTTTGTTTTGGGTGATTTCCTGAAGAGAGGTGATTTTACCTTTCAACTGGATTTCGGCAGAAGAAAGAGTAATTTGATTTATGGTGTAAATCCTGCTTTTATCTATATAGCGGAAGGGAAAATAATTAAGTAAATCTTCACAGGTTTTCATCCCCAGCTGACTTTTAAGTAAACCCGCTTTTTCAGGGCCTACTCCCTTTACATATTCAACAGGGGTGTGAAGATTCAGATTACTCATAGTACAAATATAAAAAAATAGGGAGTTTTATTCATGAATGAGAAAGATAAAAGTTATGTGTTTTATATTTTGGTTTCTGGCAATACCATTATTAATTCTTGTTATCAGAAAAAGGGGAATATTAATGAGAGATTAGTATTTTTGCAGACAGAATAATTTAAAATAAGGATGAAAGGAATACTTTTGGTTAATTTAGGATCGCCGAAATCAGCTTCAGAAGAAGACGTAAGAGTGTACTTGCGGGAGTTTTTAATGGATAAACGGGTAATGGATGCTCCCTGGCTTATCCGTAAGATGATTGTGGAAGGCAAAATCCTTCCTAAAAGACCTAAAGATTCTGCTCATGCCTACCAAAGCATCTGGTGGGATGAAGGCTCTCCTTTGGTTGTAATTTCCCAACGGGTAACTAAAAAAATACAGGAAAAAGTAAAAAATCCTGTAGCCCTGGCTATGAGATATCAGGAACCTTCCATTAAAACCGGGTTGCAGGAATTAAAGAACAAAGGAGTTTCCGAGGTGTTTGTCATTCCCTTATATCCGCAATATGCCATGAGTACTACTGAAACCGTGGTAGAAAAAGTAAAGGAAGTACAGAAGAAATATTTTTCCGGGTTAAGTTTGAGTTTTCTTCCGCCTTTTTATAATGATGAAGAATATATCCGGGTTTTAAGTGAAAACATAAAAAAACAACTTCCCGAAAATTTTGATCTTCTTTTATTCAGCTATCACGGAGTACCGGAAAGACATATATTTAAAACAGATCCTACCAAACAATGTCGCCTGGATGGAAGCTGTTGTTCTGAGGAAGGAAAAGCTTCCCATCCTTATTGTTACCGACATCAGTGCTATTATGTAACTGAAGAGGTACGGAAAAGACTGGGATTAGATAAATCTAAAGTGAAGCAGACCTTTCAATCCCGGTTGGGTAAAGAGCCCTGGTTACAGCCCTATACGGACAAAACACTGGAAAGTCTGCCTTCCGAAGGAATAAAAAAAATAGCAGCAGTAGCTCCCGCCTTTGTTTCCGATTGTCTGGAAACATTGGAAGAACTGGCAATAGCCGATAAGGAGTTATTCCTGGACAATGGCGGGGAAGAATTTTATTATATAGAATGCCTGAACGAAGATGAAAACTGGATTAACTGGCTGATTGGAAAAATTGATGAGTATTTAAAAGATGGTTAGACATTAGAAGTTAGATATAAAGACAATAGATTTTAGATTTACGATTTCCCTTATATCTTACCTCTTACTCCTTATATCTAAATAGAGATTTTTCACTTTGCTCCAGAGCTTTGCTCGCAAACTTCAAAAAAGATATACTTTTTTTCATTTGTGTTCAAGATGATAAATGAAAAGTTAATGGAACTGTAAGTCACCCCAAAAGTTGAACAGAAAAAATAAGGCTGCCCACTTTGTGGGCAGCCTCTAAAATCTATAATTGTCTTAAACCTTATATTTTAAGTCTTACATCTTACACCTTACAAGATTCCCTGAGCCATCATTGCTTTGGCAACTTTCATAAATCCGGCAATATTCGCTCCGTTTACATAGTTAATATAACCATCGGACTGTTTACCGTATTTTACGCAATTCTCATGGATGTCAGACATAATTCTTTTCAGTTTATTGTCCACTTCCTCTATAGTCCAGCTTAAACGCTCGGAGTTCTGGCTCATTTCCAGACCGGAAACGGAAACTCCTCCTGCATTAGCCGCTTTTCCCGGAGCATACAGTATTTTAGCTTCTAAGAAAGCATGTACAGCCTCCGGTGTAGAAGGCATATTAGCTCCTTCCGATACGGCGATCACTCCGTTGGC
>JAVBRH010000243.1:0-16226 GCA_031548225.1 Apibacter sp. | reverse complement strand
CGATATAATAAACCCTGTTTTGCAGGGAGGAGAAATGGTGTTAATTTACATACAATCAGATTTAAACTCAGGGGGCAGAGCATGGGTGTTATTACCAAATGACGTTGATTATTATGATAGTGGTTGGTATAATGTGTTTGCAAATTATGATTTTACTTCTGATGATTTTAAAATTTATATAACACCTGGAGCGACATCCCTCCCCTCTCAATTTGTAGATATTACATTTAGAGTTATGTTTATTCCGGGATATTTTCCATCGTCTAAAAGTTATGCCCCTCCGGTGGATTACAGAGATTATAATGCGGTAGTGAAATACTTTAAAATAGATGAAAGTAAAATAATTCGGAAATAAAGAAAATACCGAAAAATAAAAAGAGGCTAAAAAGCCTCTTTTTTTGTATTTAAACCACTAATTTCTAAGTATTATTTTTAGGCTTATCTTCTTTCATTTGCTCACTTACCTGTTGGGAAGCAGCAAAGGAAGTGATCATATTGTTCAGCATATCACTTGCAGCACTTGGAGTGTTCGGTAATAAAATCAGATTGGAACGGGAACTCGCTCCAATGGAACTCAACGTATCATAGTGCTGGGTTACAACAATTAACGAAGAAGCTTCCTGGGAATTGATATTAACCCCGTTCAATACTTTCACAGATTCTTCCAATCCGCGGGCTATTTCTCTTCTCTGGTCTGCAATCCCTTTCCCCTGTAATTGCTTACTTTCCGCTTCCGCTTTTGCCTTAGCCACAATTTTTATTCTTTCTGCCTCTGCTTCATATTCAGCCGCCACTTTTTCCCGTTCTGCGGAATTAATCCGGTTCATAGCATGTTTTACCTGTTCATCCGGATCTATATCGGTTACCAGAGCTTTAACAATGCTGTATCCATAACTCTGCATGGCTTCCTGTAACTCACTTTTTACGGCTACGGCTATATCATCTTTTCTTTCAAATACGTCATCCAGCCGTAATTTGGGAACTTCTGCCCGTACTACGTCAAAAACGTAAGAGGTAATTTGTGCATACGGATTCTGTAATTTATAAAAGGCATCATATACTGCAGTCGGAACTACCTGATATTGAACTGAAACTTTTAATTTCACAAAAACATCGTCTTTGGTTTTGGTTTCTATCATTACATCCAGCTGTTGTATTTTCAAATTTACTTTACCTGCAATGGTATCTATTACCGGTATTTTATAGTTAAACCCTGCCTGACGAACGGACTGAAATTTCCCAAACCTTTCTACCACGGCAGTTGTCTGCTGTTTTACAATAAAAAAGGCTCCTAACACAGCAAATACGAAAATTAAAAATCCTAATCCAAACAGTATTCCAATAATTCCTCCAAAAATTTCCATAAATTAATTTATTTTATTGTTATTACTAAACTATTTCTTAAAGATAAATATTTATTTTGAAACCGGAAACTATTGCTGGGGTTTCTGTCCCATAAACATCAGATAGGATTTTAGAAATTCGTCCAGATTTCCGTTCATTACACTGTCAACATCGGAAGTTTCCGTACCGGTACGGACATCTTTCACTAAGCGGTAAGGCTGCATAACATAATTTCTGATTTGACTTCCCCACTCTATTTTCATCTTACCGGCCTCTATCTCATCCCGCCTGGCATTCCGTTTTTCCAATTCCATTTCAAATAACCGGGATTTCAGCAACTGTAAAGCTTTTTCTTTATTCTGAAGCTGTGAACGGCTTTCCGTATTTTCAATAATAATCTCTTTTTCTTCCTGTGTTGTTTCTTCTTTGTATTTATACCGCAACCGGACTCCGGTTTCTACCTTGTTTACATTTTGCCCTCCTGCTCCGCTTGACCGGAAAGTGTCCCAGGAAATAGCGGCCTGGTTGATTTGAATATCAATGGAATCATCTACCAAAGGATATACATAAACCGAGACGAAAGAAGTATGGCGCTTTGCATTAGAATCAAAAGGAGATATCCTTACCAGTCGGTGTACTCCGTTTTCACCCTTTAAGTATCCGAAAGCATAATCTCCATCGATTTCTAATGTTACCGTTTTAACTCCGGCAACGTCTCCTTCCTGATAATTGAGTTCCCTCACTTTAAAACCATGTTTATCTGCCCACATCATATACATTCTCATCAACATACCTGCCCAGTCGCAACTTTCCGTTCCTCCGGCTCCCGCTGTTATCTGTAAAACCGCATTCAGATCATCCCCTTCCGAAGAAAGCATATTTTTAAATTCAATATCTTCCAGCAACTTGGTTACGGACTGATATTGTCCTTCCACCTCTTCTTCTGAAACTTCTCCTGCTTTAAAAAAATCAAAAAGTACGGTCAAATCCTCATATCCGGTTTTTATCTCCTGGTATTCCTCCACCCATTTTTTCTTATTCCGAAGTTCTTTTAATAAGATTTCCGCCTGTTTCGGATCATCCCAAAAAGCAGGATCTAAGGATTTTTCTTCTTCATTCTGGATTTCTACCTGTTTTTTTTCTATTTCCAGATATTCATACAAGTCCTGGATACGTATTTGTATTTCTTTAAGATTTTCCTGAGTAATCATAGAATGCAAAAATACAATGGAAAATTGAAAAAAGTGAAAAGTACCGGATAAAAAGACTGGAAAAGAAATAAAAAATTTTGTTTGTAACTTTGTCTTAAAGAATTTTAGAGTTATGATCACGATTTATCACAATCCGAAATGCAGCAAAAGCCGTGAAGGTTTGGAATTTTTAAAGAAAAAAGTACAAGAATTGAAAGTAGTTGACTATATACAAACCGGAATTTCTGAAAAAGAATTAAAGGAGATTATTTCTTTTTTACAAATAAAACCGATAGAACTGGTACGGACCAATGAAGCCGTATGGAAAGAGTCTTATAAAGGAAAGGCTTTGACTGATGAGGAGATAGTGAAAGCTATGGTGGAGAATCCTAAATTAATTCAGCGTCCGATTGTTATAAATGGAAAAAATGCGGTTATAGGGAGACCTGTGGAACATATAAATGAGATTTTATAAGAATGGGATTTTTTGAACGATTTTTTGGAGAACATCAAATTCAACTGATAACCACATTGGGAGTTATTATTTTAACTCCGTTGATTAAGTTTATCATCAGGAAAATCATACTGAAATACGGAAACCGGACTCAGATGGCAGAGTTAAGAACCCGCTTGATAATGAAATATCTCACGAGTCTGGTCAATATACTGGCTATTATCCTTCTTATTACGATCTGGGGAGTAACTCCTCAATGGATTTTTGCTTCTTTTGCTTCCGTTTTCGCTATTGTAGGTGTTGCACTTTTCGCTCAATGGTCTTTATTGAGCAATATAACAGCCGGATTTATTATTTATTTTACTGTTCCTTTCCGGATTGGAGATACCATCAAAATCATAGATAAAGACACTCCTTTGGAAGCTGTGGTAGAGGATATAAAAGCATTTCATATTAATCTGAAAACAGCTGAAGGGGAATGCATTGCATTTCCTAATAATTTGATTTTGCAAAAGGCAATTTCGATAATAAAAAAAGCGGATTAATATAAGTTAAAAGATAGTAGATATGAGATTTTAGATTTTTCTAATAGTTAACAGCTTTTAGTAAGATTTCAATCCCCCTACCCCAAAGGGGAGAAGCCCTCCTTCTGAGGGTTGGGAGGATTTTTCCGAATACAGCGAAGCGAAATGAGGAATCCCAGCTACAGGCCAATAACTAAAGACTATTAGCTAACATTTAATATTACAAAAAAAGCCGTTTAAAATTTAAACGGCTTATATACTATTATTTGTTTTTCTTAAGCTAATGCCTGTTGTACAGCTTTGGCAGCATCTTCCAAAGTGATAGCTGAAAGCACTTTCAATCCGCTTTCATCGATCATTTTTTTCGCTACTTCTGCATTGGTTCCTTGTAGACGTACAATGATAGGAACTTTGATAAAGTCACCCATATTTTTGTATGCATCCAGGATTCCCTGTGCTACTCTGTCGCAACGAACAATTCCTCCGAAAATATTAATCAGTATAGCCTGTACGGTTTCGTCTTTCAAAATGATTCGGAATGCTTTTTCCACTCTTTCCGCATCTGCTGTTCCTCCTACATCCAGGAAATTTGCAGGGCTTCCACCTGAAAGTTTAATGATGTCCATGGTAGCCATTGCCAATCCGGCTCCGTTTACCATACATCCTACGTTACCGTCCAATTTCACGAAGTTCAGACCAGCCTCTCCGGCTTCTACTTCTGTCGGATCTTCTTCCCGAACGTCCCGTAAAGGCATATAGTCCGGATGACGGAATAAAGCGTTGTTGTCTATAGTTACTTTTGCATCTACTGCGGCTATTTTATTATCAGAAGTTTTTAATACCGGATTGATCTCAAACAAAGTGGCATCACTTTCTATGTAAGCTTTGTAAAGAGCAGTTACGAATTTAACCATATCTTTGAAAGCCTCTCCGCTCACTCCTAAGTTAAATGCTATTTTACGAGCCTGAAAAGCCTGTAAGCCTACAGCAGGATCCACTTCTTCCGCAAAAATTCTCTCCGGGGTTTTTTCTGCAACCGCCTCAATATCCATTCCACCTTCAGTAGAATATACGATCATATTTTTTCCTTTGGCACGGTCCAGTAATACAGACATATAGAATTCTTCTACTTCTGTTTCCCCAGGATAATACATATCTTCTGCAATAAATACCTGATGTACTTTTTTTCCTTCTTTGGAAGTTTGTGGAGTAATCAGGTTCATTCCGATAATTTCAGATGCTTTTTCTTTTACATCATCCAATGACTTAGCCAGTTTAACTCCTCCTCCTTTTCCTCTTCCTCCCGCATGAATCTGAGCTTTTACTACCCACCAGTTGGTTCCCGTTTTTTCATTCATTTCTTTGGCTGCTTCTACTGCCGCTTCCGGTGTAGTAGCAACAATCCCTCGTTGTACCCGTACTCCAAATGATGAAAGTATTTCTTTCCCTTGATATTCGTGTAAATTCATGATCTATTATGCTTTTTTATGGTTTTTCAAACTATTCAAACTGTAACGCTGACAAATATAATAATTTTTGCCACATCACACTAATTTTATTTAGCCAATGTGTATGGTTTTTATCAGGGTCATTTATTCCATTTCCGCTGCCCACTTCAAAGTCAGTTCTACTGCTGAAATATCTCTGCATCCGGTAGTATTTTCTCCTGCCCATAAAGGAGAAAAATCACTGTTGGATTTTCCTTCCGAAGCTTGTCTCAACATTCCCATTGCAAGGGAAGCGTAAGGAAAAGAAGGAGCATAAGGATTGATCAGACCTAATTCCTTCATTACCCGGTTAACAATTCCCCGTGCAGGCCGTCCGGTAAAAATGTTGGTAATTGCAGTATGTTTAGCATTTTCGGATCGCAGGGCTTTTCTATGTAAAGGACTTGTAAGAGTCTCCTTACAAAGCAGATATGAAGTTCCTATTTGCACCCCCGATGCACCTAAAGCTTTGGCTGCTTTGATTCCTTTGATATCCGCTATTCCTCCGGCAGCAATTACCGGAAGGGAAACCGCTTCCCTTATCTGAGGCACCAATGCGAAAGTACCTGTCTGGGTGGAAATATCTTCTGTAAGAAACATTCCCCTGTGACCTCCGGCTTCCGATCCCTGGGCGATGATAGCATCCACTCCGTGAGATTCCAACCAACAGGCCTCCTCTACTGTGGTTGCCGTAGAAAGTATTTTAGTGCCCCATTCTTTTACCTGTTCCAGTAATTTTTTATCCGGCAACCCGACATGAAAACTAAGTATGGAGGGTTTTAATTCTTTGAGTATTTCTATATGCTCCTGTCCGAATGGAAGACGGCTGGCTCCGGCTTTTGCTGTATGATAATCTACACCCAATTCATCAAAATAGGGTTGGAGTATTTTTAACCATTCTTTCTGTTGTTCTTCATTATTTTCCGGCATGATGTGACTGAAAAAATTAAGATTTACCGGCTTATCCGTACAGGATTTAATTTTTTTCAATTCGGAATACAGATTTTCCGGGCTCAGCATGGCACAAGGCAAAGAGCCTAAAGCTCCGGTATTGGAAACAGCAATAGCCAGGGAACTGTCCTGCACTCCTGCCATAGGAGCCTGAATAATAGGAATAGTAATGGATAACAGTTGTGTAAGGTTTTTCATATGTCCGATAAATTCTGTTTTTAATTTACATCGATTTATATTTCTAAAATTACATAAAAACAACACACAAATAAAAAAATGAATGTATTTCAGCTGGAAATTTAATTTTCAATGAAATTGTTGTAAGTTGAGTGCAGGATTTCCTGAAAATCTATATAAATTTTCTTTATCCAGTATTTTAAAGGGTTTCCTTTAACCATTTAAAAAACTCTTTCTGCCAGATAATCCCGTTTTGAGCTTCCTGCACCCAATGACTTTCTTCCGGAAAATACACCAGCCGGCTTTTAATTCCCCTCAGTTGTGCTGCCTGAAAGGCTTCGAGTCCCTGAGTGTAAGGCACCCGGTAATCCCGTCCTCCTTCTATAATCATAATCGGGGTGTCCCATTTTTCCACCAGCTTAATCGGATTAAAGTCCTTATAAGCTTTTGGCTGCGGATTTTCCCAGTAGGCTCCGCCTAAATCATAATTAGGAAAGAAAACTTCTTCGGTAGAGCCATACATGGATTCTAAATTGAATACTCCGCAATGGGAGATAAAAGTTTTAAATCGTTTGTTGTGGATTCCGGCCAGATAATAAACGGAATATCCTCCATAACTGGCTCCTACTGCTCCCAACCGGTTTTTATCTATATAAGGCTCTTGGGAAATCTCATCAATGGCAGAGAGATAATCCCTCATAGGCTGACCTCCCCAATCACCGGAAATTTCCTTGTTCCACTCCGTACCGAAAGAAGGTAACCCTCTCCGGTTAGGTGCTACCACAATATAGCCGTTAGCTGCCATAATCTGGAAATTCCAGCGAAAACTGTAAAACTGGGAAACCGTATTTTGAGGCCCTCCCTGGCAATATAACAAGGCCGGATATTTTTTGTCTTTATCAAAATCGGGAGGAAAAATCACCCATACCAGCATCTTTTTTCCGTCTGTGGTGGTTATCCATCGCTCTTCTATATTTCCCATAGCGATTTTCCCATAGGTCTCGTCATTTACAGAACTTAATTTCGTTTCTTCTCCGGTTGCAATCTTTACTTTATAAATTTCAGAAGCGTGATTCATATCTTCCCGTCCTCCGATTAAATAATCTCCAACCTGAAAGATACTGGTGTAATCGTGTTGTCCGGAAGTAATCTGCCTTATTTTTCTGGTTTTAATATCCAACTCAAAAAATTGTTCCGTAGCATGAATCCCGGCAATGAAATAAATCTTTTTTCCGTCTTTACTCCAGACATAGGTTTGTACCGTATAATCCCAGTCTGCCGTCAGGTTTTCTGTTTTTCCCGTAGTCAGATTATAAACTTTTATATCATTTTTATCTGATTCATATCCGTCGGTTTTCATGGAAAGCCAGGCTAAACAGGTTCCGTCATGATTAAACAACGGAGAAGTATCATAACCGTTATTGCCCGTTGTTATATTAATCGTTTTCCGGGCTGTTATATCATAAAGATAAATATGGGTATTAGTGGAAACAGCATCCTCAGTTCCGAACAGTTTTTTTGCCTGATACACCAGATATTTTCCGTCAGGAGAAAAAGAATAAGCTTCTGAATTGTATTTTTCATCTTTATTGATATCCACCAGAGATCCTAAAGAAGTCCCCAGAAAAATATGGGTGAAATTTCCGTCTTTCCAGGAATCCCAGTGGCGATACATCAAATGATCATACACCTTGACATTGGATTTATCCATATCCAGATACAGGTCGGTTCCCAATATTTTTTCTTCTTTAACCGGTTTTGATATTGCCAGATACTTCTGGTTTTCAGAGTAGATCAATCCGGAAAGAGATTCTTTATCCTTATTGATTTTTTGGGTTGTTCCGGTTTTTAGATCATAAGAATACACCTCTTCCCCCGAAGAATAATAAAAAGTATCATTTCCCTGAAAGAATAGGGCTTTTTCCTTTTCTTTTAACTCGGTAAGTTTCCGGGTTGTTTTATCTAAGGTTACCAGATATAAATTCCGGGAACCGGTGTTTTCCTTACTGTCAAAGTATTGTACTCCGTAAATAATATCTCCTTTATCATTTACTGCATCTATTGATACTCTACCCAAACTCCAAAGCAGTTCAGGAGTTAAATTTTGTGTTTGTGCCATAGAAAAAATTCCTGATAAAACGATTGCCAACAGACTTATTTTTTTCATTATATACATAGGATGTTCAATAAGGTCCATTAGTTTTCAAATGTACTGTTTTTCTCTTGTTCAAAGTGATTTAACCCATACAAAATTTCAAGGTTTTATATTTTAAAGTCCGGAATTTTTATTTTCTGGCATAGTTATTTCGGTTGATTATAAGGTTCAAACACTAAGAAATAATTAATATGGCAATTTTAGTAATATTCAGGCACGGGCAGAGCATTTGGAATTTGGAAAACAAATTTACCGGCTGTGTAGATGTGGACTTAACCGAACAAGGCAGGGAAGAGGCGAAACAGGCTGGAGACAAACTGAAAGGAATGCATTTTGACTTTGCCTATTCTTCTGGATTAAAACGGGCACAGGAGACTCTGCAAATAGCTTTGAATGAGGCGGAAATAAAAAACGTTCCTACTCAGTATAATGACGCTTTAAATGAACGGATGTATGGAGATCTGCAAGGGCTGAACAAGAAAGAAACAGCAAAAAAATTTGGAGAAGAACAGGTGCTTATCTGGAGGAGGAGTTATGATATTGCTCCGCCTAATGGAGAAAGTTTAAAAGATACTGCTGCACGGGTAATTCCTTATTTTGAAAAAGAAATCGCCCCTCAATTGAAAGATGGAAAAAATGTGGTTATAGCAGCGCACGGAAACAGCCTGAGAGCATTAGTCATGTATCTGGAAAAGATGACTCCCGAAGAAATACTGAATTTTGAAATAGCTACCGGAATTCCCCGTAAATATGAATTAGATCAGGATTTAACTATTTTGGAAGTGGAAAATTTATAAAATGTTTACTTTTATTTATGGAATTTTGATGAAAAAATCATCTTAGCTAAAAAAGATCATGAAATTATCACAAGCATTATTATCATCCTTAGTGGTTGCTCTTTCCGGATGTTCAGAAAAAGTAAACCCCAAACCGGAAAACAACACTAACGGAAATTCTGTGTCAACACGGCCGGATAATTCGGGAAAAAATCCTCTGAAGAAAGAAGAAGATTCAATAGCAGTACCGGATTCCGTACAGGCAGCTGTTCCGGAAAATCCTGATGACGATTACTATTATTGTCCTCCCTGCGGAAGAGGATAGAGCACTAAATTACAGTTATGAGCAAACCCCTATTGGGCCTCTCCATGATGCCCCAGGTACAATTTCTTCAGGCGGTCTATCCTCTTTTTGAAAAAGGGGATGTTGAAGTACTGGAATGGTCTTTTGATCTTATTCAAAACGAAAGTCATAAACCCGAATGGCTCCATCGGATATTACAGGAGTTTTCTTCCGGACAGCGGTTAATTGGGCATGGAGTATTATTTTCTTTATTTGATGCCAAGTGGACCGATCGCCAGAAAAACTGGCTGGCCTTACTGGAAAAAGAAATCCAACGTTATTCCTATACACATATTACGGAACATTTTGGTTTCATGAGTGATTCCAGTGAGAATTTTCACAAAGGATGCCCTTTTCCGGTACCTTTGAATGACACTACTTTACAAATAGGTATTGACCGTTTAAAAAGAATCCAGCATACAGCCCATCTTCCGGTGGGAATAGAAAACCTGGCTTTTGCCTTTTCCGAACAGGATGTAATGGAACAGGGAGAATTTTTACGAAAATTAATTAAACCTGTCAACGGATTCATTATTCTGGATCTTCATAATTTATACTGTCAAGCCAGCAACTTTAACATAGAAATACTGGATCTCATTTGCTTATACCCTTTAGATAAAGTAAAGGAAATTCATGTTTCGGGAGGAAGCTGGCAGGCAAGTGTTTATGCCAAAAGCGGAAAAGTGCGGAGAGAGACTCATGATGAGAAAATTCCAGATCAAATCTTTGACGTACTCCCTGTTGTTCTGCAAAAATGCCCTTATTGTGAATATATTATTTTTGAACGGTTAGGAGAATCTTTAAATAATCCGGTAGATGCCCGGGAATTTCAAGACGATTATTACCGGTTACAGAAAATTATTTCTGTAACAGAAGCACAATTCCGGAAACAATCCTGGGGAAAGGAAATTATCTCAAATTCCCCTCCTGTGGAAGATTTATTGTTTTACGAAGAACAAAAACTACTTTGCAAAACCCTTTTAGAAACAAAAAACTGTTATTCCATAAAAGATAGTCTGGAATTACAAAACTGGAATATTGCAGAATGGGATTTATCCATGATAGACACAGCTATCCGGTTGAGTGAGAAGTGGAGTTGACAATATCGAATTGTCAGCAATGTGTCGACAAAATGATTAAAACAAAAATCCAAAACATTTAAAAAATGCTTTGGATTGTTTTACTGGTAGCCCGTAGGGGAGTCGAACCCCTCTTGCCAGAATGAAAATCTGAAGTCCTAACCGATAGACGAACGGGCCAAAATATCTTCTTACGCTAATGCGTTTACATGCTTGCTTAACTTTGACTTTAAGTTAGCAGCCTTATTCTTATGAATAATGTTTCTTTTTGCTAACTTGTCAATCTGGGAAAAGATAGAAGGTAATTTTTCTGTCGCAGAGGTTTTATCAGTCTCAGCTCTTAATTCTTTAATAGCTGTACGTGCAGACTTGTGATAATACTTGTTGCGCAGTCTTCTTACATGATTCTGTCTTACTCTCTTTAATGCTGACTTATGGTTTGCCATATTAATTTATTATCTTTACTATTCTTATTTATTCGCGGGTGCAAATGTAACACATTTGATTGAACCTGCAAAATACTTTAACTAGTTTGTAGACCCACAGGGATTCGAACCCCGACAAACGGTACCAAAAACCGGTGTGCTACCGTTACACCATGGGTCTGTACCAACAAAAAAACCTCTACAAAAGCAAGGTTTTACTGTCGTCGTGGGCGATGCAGGGTTCGAACCTGCGACCCCCTGCTTGTAAGGCAGGTGCTCTGAACCAGCTGAGCTAATCGCCCATTAAAAACAAAGAAGTATAAGAACCTTAAAATTTTACTTTGTTTGTAATTGGATTGCAAATATACGTTCATTTTTCGTTCTTGCAAATATTTTTTCAAAAAATTTCGGCAACTACAAAATTGCTCCCTCCCACGAAGATTACATCTTCCGGCAAAGCTTCCTTTTTTGCTTCCGTAAGACCTTCTTTTACAGCGTCAAACTTCCGGTAATTTTTAAAATATTTCCGTATTTTTCCCTCATATCGGTCGGGATGCAATCCCCGCTCTATCTGCGGTTTTACAAAATAGTACACTGCATCTTCGGGTAATAACGGGAAGATTTTATCCAGATCTTTTCCCTGCACAAAACCGACAACTATATGCAGACGCCGATAGTGCAATTGTTTGAATTGTTTTGACAGCTGTTTAAATCCATCTTCATTATGAGCCGTATCACAGACAATCATCGGATTTTCCTTTTGCAAAATGTCCCATCGTCCGCGAAAATTCATATTATCCTTTACATGCAGGAAACCCTCTTGTATATTTTCCGTAGAAATCTTAAATCCTTTCTGCTGTAAAATCCGGATAATTCCCAATGCAGTTTTCTTATTCTGTTCCTGATAAAGTCCAGTCAGGTCAGACGGAAATGTTTCTTTTATTTGTGTAGCATCCAGAAAATCGGCTTTTCTCTCTTTGGACGTTTCTATCAGTAAATTCTTTATCTCGTTATTTTCTTCTCCTATCACAACCGGAATACCGGCTTTGATAATTCCTGCCTTTTCCATAGCGATTTTTTCCAGTGTATCTCCCAATAAGTCGGTATGATCCATGGAAATTCCGGTAATAGCACAGACTTCCGGACTGATGATGTTAGTGGAATCCAACCTTCCGCCCAATCCGACCTCTATTACTGCAATATCTGCTTTTTCCCGGGCAAAATACTCAAAAGCCATAGCAGTAGTGAGCTCAAAAAAGGAAGGATTAAAATATGGAGTAAAATATTCCTTGATTTTCAACAGAAATTCATACACAAATTCCGGAGTACATTCTTCCCCATTGATGCGGATACGTTCGGTAAAATTCTTTAAATGAGGTGAAGTAAATAGCCCCACCTTATAACCTGCTTCTTTCAGTATGGAAGCTGTCATATTAGAGGTACTGCCCTTTCCGTTGGTTCCGGCTACATGAACTGATTTAAACCGGGTCTGCGGGTTGCCCAGAATTTCACAGAGTTTTAAAATATTTTCAAATCCGGGTTTATATGCTGATTTCCCCACATTCTGATAGTTTGAAACCTGGGAATACAGCCACTCTAAAATTTCCTGATAGGTTTGCATGAAAATGAAATCCTTTATTTAGGACTCAAAATTACAATATAAAAAGATTAAACCGAAAAACCTTTTGTTTCAGCAGGGACATATTAATACACATTAGGAGGATCTGTATAATAGTAAATATTTTCATCAAGTTTTATCTCTCTTTCTGAAGGTTTATGTTCATTAGATAAATACTTTACTATATTTTTTACACGTTCTATATAAGGCTTGGAGTCGAATGTTATTACTATTTTTTCATTTCCTTCACTATCTGTGTATCTGGAAACAATAGCTACTTTATTCTTTTTTAACACTTTTAATAAAGAGGAATCCTTAAAAGTACCTATACACTCATCCTGTTTTGTTACACGAATTGAATCGTCAACATCAATTTTATAACACTTAGTCCAAACGTCTTGATATATTCTATCTTTTTTATTCTCCTGAACTTCCATGTAATCAAATATCTGATCTAAATCATTCATTGATTTCACTATTTTCGTTTTACTGACAGTTGTACAAGAAAAATTCAAAAATAGTATGAAAAGAACTATTATTTTACTAAATAGGTTATGTTTGGCCACCCTTTTAAACTGTGTATTGATTTAAACTTTCTTCACAATCCCAACATATTTCCCTTCAAACTCCACGATAACCGGAGAAAAGTTGTTTTGATTTACCCAGTCCATAAATGCGGAATTATCCCCGATATCATCGCTGATAAAAAATCCGTCTTTTCGTACCTTTTCCCAGATCAGCGGATAGGCCCACATTCTTCCATTATAGCTTTTATCGCTGTCGTAATGGGCAATATCAAAAGTATTCTGGATTTTAAAAATTTTGGGTAGAGTTTCTTTATCCGCCTGACGGAATAATTTCCAATATTTGCGTACGGAATCCGGCACTACACAACCTACAAACTTATCGTTGTTCCGGTCGAGATAAGGCATATCCGAACTATATAAGACTCCTTCCCGTTTTTGCAGGGAAAGAAGGGCTGAAGTGGAACTCCATCCATAGGCTACTCCTGTTTCCAGTACATTTTTTGCCTGAGTATATTCACAAAGTCCGTAGATCAGGTCCAAAGCTCCGGCTCCTCCCATTTTTACAGGGCAGTTTTCTTCTGTTTTTTTAGCATTTTCCAGTTCGTCCGGAAAATCCCGGTAAATAGAATAAGATGAACCGGTTAGCTTCGCGAGAGCCTCTTCCTGACTTATAGACTGCCGGGCGCTCCATTCTTCCGATTCTTTTTTTCCTTTGATAGCACTTCCCCGGTCAAAAATATTTTTATAGATTTTCCTTGCCAGCTCCGGATATAGCTGAGGCCTTGCCAGATAGCCGAAAAATGTTTTTACAACTGATAACATGTATATTTTACTTTTACAATATTTTGCAAAAGTAACCAAATAGATTCATCCGCCAAATTTAATCTCGGAATAACAGATGGATAAATCCTCCCCTATCCCCTTCCAAAGGAGGGCACTTCATTTAAGGCTGGGGACTGTCATTTCGAAGAATGAGAAATCTCTTTAAGTTAGAATTACGATTGATAGCCCTAATATATAAAGTCTTTTTACTTTTCACATAATACTTTTTACAATCTAAAATTGTAACTTGCAACCTTATCCGGAATAAAAACTTCTTATTCCTTGATTTCAACTTAGATCAATTTGATGGTAAATGAATAGAATAAACAAACTGTTTAACGATTTTCTTGAAAATGAAAAGACTGCGGGAATTATACTGATTTTTTGTACTCTTTTTTCCCTGATATTGGCAAATTCTTCTTTTCAGGCATGTTATCTGGAATTTTGGGAAATTCCGGTTCGTTTGCAGTTTGGGGATTTCAATTTTTTCAGCCATCACGGAGAGCCGTTAACTTTAGCCACTTTTATTAATGATGCATTAATGGCTGTTTTTTTTCTGATGATAGGTCTGGAATTGGAAAGAGAAGTTTATGCAGGGGAACTTTCCAACTTCAAAAAAGCCCTTCTCCCCGTTATGGGAGCTTTGGGGGGAATGTTGGTTCCTGCTGCCTTTTATCTTTATTTCAATTACGGTACGGAAACCCAGTCGGGAGCGGGAATTCCCATGGCAACCGATATTGCTTTTGCTCTGGGAATCCTTTCTTTGCTGGGAAAAAAGGTTCCATTATCCTTACGGGTTTTTCTAACAGCCCTGGCTGTAATTGATGATTTGGGTGCCATTCTCGTCATTGCCATCTTTTATACTCACGACCTGTCTTTATTTTCACTGGGTATTGCGCTAGCAATTTGGGTAATTCTTTTAATCCTCAATCGATTGAAGGTAAGTAGCTTAATTCCTTATTTAATCGGTGGAGTAATTATGTGGTATTTTATGTTAAATTCCGGAGTGCATGCCACTATTACCGGGGTATTGCTGGCTTTTGCGATTCCTTTCGGAGACGGAAGTAAAGATACCAGCTCTTAC
Organism: Apibacter sp.; assembly: GCA_031548225.1. Classification (GTDB taxonomy): domain Bacteria; phylum Bacteroidota; class Bacteroidia; order Flavobacteriales; family Weeksellaceae; genus Apibacter. The sequence goes on along the minus strand of JAVBRH010000243.1, from coordinate 1,270 downwards.
CAATTGCAATATGCCCTGCACCGCCCGGTTAGCTTTATTATCCTTCCCATTTTTGCCCTGGCAAATACGGCTCTCGTTATTGATACCGACTTTGGAGATTTACTCACCCAAAATTACAGTCTGGGAATTTTATCGGGTTTATTTTTGGGAAAACCTATAGGTATTTTGAGTTTTACTTTTCTGGCGTGTATGTTGAAATTGTGTAAACTTCCTGAAGAAATTGACTGGAAACAAATGCTGGGTGTCGGGTTTCTTGGAGGAGTAGGATTTACCATGTCTATCTTCATAGCTTTACTGGCTTTCAATCCGGCCATTCACCAGGATTATATAAACAATTCCAAATTTATGATCCTGATTGCCTCCTTATGTTCTGCCTTAGCCGGATATTTTTATCTGAGTCTGGTCTATCGGAAGAAGTAAAAGAAAGCCTGAATTAAGATTTTCCTTTCCGGACTGTTATTATGAGAAAAACAATAGTATTTTTAGTGTTCAATATTTTTATTATGGATGTAAAAGCACAGACCTATAAAACAGAAAGTTACACAGATGTCAACGGATATCTATATGAAACCGTAACCGATGATCCTTCCCAATCCAGGATTTATACCTTGAAAAACGGTCTGAAAGTTTATCTTTCCCAAAACAAAGACGAACCTCGTATTCAAACCTATATTCCGGTACGAACGGGCTCTGCCAATGATCCTTCGGATAATACAGGTCTTGCTCATTATCTGGAACATATGATGTTTAAAGGAACAAGCAGAATTGGCACACAAAACTGGAAAGAAGAATCCCGGTCTTTATCCGAGATTTCCGATTTGTATGAACAACATAAGGCAGAGTCGGATCCGGAAAAGAAAAAAGAAATCTATAAGGAGATTGACCGAATTTCCCAGGAAGCTTCCCGTTATGCCCTGGCTAATGAATACGATAAGATGGTTTCCGCTTTGGGCGCTACGGGAACGAATGCTCATACCTGGCTGGATGAAACGGTCTATAAAAATAATATTCCTTCCAATGCACTGGAAAAATGGCTGTTTGTGGAAAAAGAACGTTTTTCGGAGCTGGTGTTACGGCTTTTTCATACGGAACTGGAAACGGTTTATGAGGAATTTAACCGGGCACAGGATAATGATGTCCGCCTGGTAAATTATGAGTTGATGGATGCATTATTTCCCACTCATCCGTATGGACAGCAAACCACCCTCGGAAAACCGGAACATTTGAAAAATCCGTCCATGATTGCTATTCACCGGTATTTCGAAACATA
>JAVBRH010000156.1:0-13380 GCA_031548225.1 Apibacter sp. | reverse complement strand
CTCCCATATCTACTGCGGTAGTATTCTGATGAGTGGCATCAGAGCCCGCTTCCGGCTCAGAAAGGGCAAAAGCTCCTATGATTTCTCCGGTAGCCAGCCGCGTAAGGTATTTCTGTTTTTGCTCTTCTGTTCCGTATTGTTCCAATCCCCAACAAACCAGGGAATTATTTACAGACATTACAACAGAGCAGGAAGCATCTACTTTGGATATTTCTTCCATTGCCAATACATAGGAAACCGTATCCATTCCTCCACCTCCATATTTGGGATCTACCATCATTCCCAACAATCCCAGTTCTCCCATTTTCTTAACCTGTTCCGCAGGAAATATCTGCTTTTCATCTCTTTCTATAACTCCTGGTAATAGTTCATTTTGAGCAAAATCTCTAGCCGCCTGGCGTATCATTTCCTGCTCTTCTGTAAATTGAAAATCTATCATTTTTAATGTTTTAGTTTAGTACTCCCTGAAAAATATATTTTGTCAATTTTTTCTAAGGATGTGAAGTATTTTATATCCGGCTAAGTTAAAAAATATTTAATTATCTGCTTTATATTTTTTATTTTATCCTTTCACTCTTAAACCGCCGGCTCCTGCTGGCTTAAACAATGAAAACTCCCCAATCCCCAGATAATATCGGTAGAATCTATTCCCACTACTCTCCTATCCGGAAAACATTGTCGAATAATATTCAATGCTATTTCATCATTTTCACAATTAAAAATGGGAACAATCACCGATTTATTGGCAATATAAAAATTAGCATAAGAGGCAGGTAAACGGCAATCTTCATAAATAACCGGTGCGGGCATAGGAAGTTCTATAACATTTAACGGTTTTCCGTTCAATAATTTCATTCTTTTCAATTGCTCCAGATTAACCTGTAAAAGTTTATAATTTTCATCTTCCGGATTGGACTCAATCACCGTTAAAACCGTATCTTCATTTACAAAACGTACAGTATCGTCAATATGACCGTCTGTGTCATCCCCCACTATTCCATCATCCACCCAGAGTATCTGCTCTGCTCCATAGTAATTTTTCAGATATTCTTCAATCTGTTCCTGATTCAACCGGGGATTCCGGTTTTTATTCAACAAACAGGAGCGGGAAGTAAGAATAGTTCCTTTTCCGTTAAATTCTACCGAGCCTCCTTCCATTATAATACCCGGATTAAAAACCGGAAGTTTCTCTTCCTTTGCAATAAGGAAAGGAATTTCATTATCCAGTTCATAGGGCGGATATTTGTCTCCCCAGGCATTATATCCCCATTTGACAATAACCTTTTTATGCTCCGATGATTCCGGATTTATTAAAAAAGCAGGACCGTGATCCCGGCACCAGGCATCATCCGTAGGATGAATATAAAAATTAATCCGGTCAAGGTCTGCTTCGGTCTGACTGATATAATTCCAGGCAAACTCCTTCATTTCCACATTAAGAACATTGATGTTAACCAACTCTCCCCTGGATATTTCTGCTATAAATTCCGAATACGGTTTATAAACCTTTTCAATTTTTCCGGGCCAGGAAAGTTCTTTGTGGGGCCAGGACAGCCAGGTGGCTTTATGAGGGGAAAATTCTGCCGGAAAATAATATCCTAATTCTTTAGGAGTTTTATTTTTAAACTTTTCAGGGGTGTACTTATCATAGTCTTTAACTGACATTCTTCTTATTGTTTTTTATTCTTGTATAAAATAATTTATTCAAGTCAAAATTACAGAAATAAAAAAAATTAAACTACTTTTGCAAAAGTTTTATTCTATATTTAAAGTGATTACTTCCATTAAAAGACACAGAAAACAGCTTGTTCTGTTTTTTATTGCAGGGGCCTTAAGCGCTATTATTGAAATTTCTTTAATGAAATTATTCAGTTTACCTCAAATGCTTCCCCGTTTTTTCTCTTTTGAAAATAAAACCCATGCCTACCCTCTTTCCAATTTCTTATCTACAGGAGGGGGAATCTTAAGCAATTATTTTTTCAGTATCCGTTATGTTTTTAAAAGGGGAAAACATTCCAAACGAAAAGAATTTTATTTATTTATCATTTTGTCAATAGCCACCATGTTTATGAGCTGGGGTCTTTTTGCCGTTTTCCACTCATTTATTCATCAGCCGGTAAACCTTTATTTCTATACTATGGGTGATATCGTATTTTGTAAAGCTGCCGCTATATTCCTAGTTTCTATGATAAATTACGTTGCTAAAAAGAAGATTGTTTTTTCCAGTTAAACTTTGTTGATAAACCGGACTTTATCTTTTTTGACATCCAAAGTTACCCTTCCTCCCATAATAATAGCACGGGTATCAAAAATATGACCGGAAGGAAATCCGAAAACTTTGGGAATATCATACTCTTTAAATCGTTCTGAAATTACTTTATATGCCTCTTCATCAAAAGGTTCTTCGTAATTTTTATTTTCTTCTTTGGTATCCATTTTGGTAAAACCGCCCACAATCAACCCTTTGATTTTTTTCAACACTCCTGCCCTCTCCATTCCTATCAGCATCCGGTCTATATGGTAATAATTTTCATACCAATCCTCAATAAAGAGTATCTTTTCCTCATAATTATCCTGAGAACGGCTTCCCAGCAGACTGTATAAAATTGACAGGTTTCCTCCTGTAATATGTGCTTTTACCTTTCCTTCCTGATTGAAAGAGGTGCTATCTAAAATATAACTGAGTTCCTTTCCTTCCAATGCATCTGCCAGACTGGAGTAAGTCTCTTTGGACTGCCCCTGGGGCAGAGGTTTGCAAACGGTAGCATGCAATGTCGGTATTCCCCTCCGGTTGAAATGCTGATGAAAAACCGTATTATCGGAATAGCCGATTAACCATTTCGGATCTTTCTTAAATTTTTTAAGGTGTAACGAATCCACAATCTGTACTCCTCCGTATCCTCCACGGGCAAACCATATCGCTTTGGCCGTAGGGTGATCCAATGCCCACTGCATATCTTCCTCCCGTTCCTGTGATGTCCCCGAATAATTATATCCAAAGGAATACTGGCTGAATGTATTTTTTCCTATTTCATACTTCCAGCCCTTCTTTTTAATCAAATCCAGTGCAGGCTGAATTTGTTCCGGTTTTATAACTCCTGCCGGAGCAACTATTAAAATCGTGTCTCCTTTTTTTAATGCCTGCATAATTTTCTATTTTACTGAATCTTTGGGTACAAATGTTTCAAACCAGTCTGTCAAGACTTTCCTGTCTTTATTGGATAAAGCCGCTTCTTTATGTATCCATAAATAGCTGTCTAAAGGCATACCTCCCCTTTGCATAACCTCAAGTAAATCTCCATAAGCATGTTCTGTCTGGAATTTATTATACTTTCCGAATTCTGAAAAGTTCAGATGTTCCCTTCCTTCATTGATGTGTCCTTTCACATACCAGGAAACAGGTGCAATATTCGTGTACCACGGATATTTTACTTCATTGGAATGGCAGTCATAACAAGCTCTTTTCAGAATATTTGTTACTTCATCAGGGGCTTGGGTAAGGCTGACATAATCCTGTTTGGTATCTACCGGCAGATTGGTTTTATCTATCCTGATGAACTGAATAGCTATCAAAACAGCTACAATAATAAGAAGTGTTTTTTTAATTTTTTTCTTTCAAACGTATTATATACTCAAAATATACACCAAACTATTACAATTGGTGAAATTATTTTACTGGTATTTTATAATATCCAGACTTCGTTGATATTCCAAAAAGCACGGACATCTATAGGCTTAGGATAGATATGAGTTTTTTCCGCCGGAATGAAATTTTCCAGGTCAGCAGTATCCCATACTCCATTGTTATTTTCATCGACTAAAATCCGTATTATATATTTTCCCGGTTTCAGGTTTTTAAAATCAAAAATCTCGTTTTCCCCATAGAAACTTTCCACTACCTGATATTTCTCCGTAAGCAGCTGAAAAAAGAATTTAGAGGATGGCTTATTCTGAATTTTAATACTCAGATTTCCGTAATCACTCTGTTTTTTTGTTTTTATCGTATAAGTAAGAGTATCCGAATTTTCATGTCCTAAAAAATCCCTGAATGCCTTTGCATTAACCCGTACCTGATATTCGGAATCAAAAGCTATAGGAAACTTGATATTCACATTTTTAGCATTGGAGGAGTCTGTTTCCACATTAAAAGCTACGGATTCCTTATTCTTAGAATCTTTATTCTTATAGACTTCTATTCTGCTTTTATCTGTATGAACAATATAATTACCGGATTTAAGGGTAAAGTAATTGGATGGAGTAATTTCCTTTTCCACGGCTGATAAGGATAATTCATTTTTTGTTGTCGTATCATATAATACACTTAAAGTATCGGACTTTTCCTGATACCGGGTTAAAAATTTAATCCTTGCTTTTTTATCTGTAATTTTTAAATCATTTGTATTGAAATATATATACAAACTGTCCGCATAATTCTGGTGATCTATCTTTAAAGACGGAAAATCCTTTTCCAAAGACGTAACGGAAACTTCCTTAGGATTCCCCTTAAACCTGAGTTTGACAATCCCCTGTCCGTCCTGTTCTCCTCCAACAGCCTTATATTTTTGTTTTACCGGAGAAAGTACCAAATCATAATACCCTCCTTTTTCCGGATCTATCACTTCCGTTGCAAATCCGGCCATTTCCTTTTCGGAATCAAGGATTAGATTAGAGTTCAGATCATTAAACGCAATTAACCGGAATTTTCCTTCATGCAGATGTTCCAGGCTAAATCTTCCTGCCGAGTCTACTCTTGAAACATAATAAGGCCGGGCCTTTAAATTCAAAGAATCTTGTCCGGCAGCAGTTTTTTCCATTTTGTAAAGGGAAACGAGCAGGGAAGACAACGGATTCTTTTCCAGACTTTGTTTAACCTGTCCGTTTATCCTGAAACTGTCGATTTTTACTCCCGTAGAAAAAGTATATGAAAATCCTTCCAGTTTATTTCCTTCGTTGTTATCCTGAATGGCTGAACCAAAATTGATGGTATAGGTAGTGTTTTCCTGCAAAGGTTCATGAAACTTCACAGAAACATATTTTCGGGCTGAAAAAGAAGGCTCTATGGAAGGAGTTACTCTGGGAGCCGGAGAAATAATTACCTGCCTGGACGCATCTTTTATTAGTATATATTCGTCAAAGTTTAAAATTATCTCCTTAATGTCTTTATCCACTTTTGTCGCTAAATTATCCGGTTTCGAACTCAAAAATTTAGGCGGGGTTACATCTTTAGGGCCGCCTCCCGGTGTTCCCATTCTTGCACAGGAAACCACAACACAGCTTAAAATTAAGTATCCTATTACTTTCTGCATACAGTAAGGGTAAAAATATGGTTTACAAAGATAATTATTGTGTTTCTATTATTATGAAAATCCAGGTCATAAAATAGTTTTTGTTCATTATTCTAAAGTTCCTTGTTCTTCTGTTTCTTTATCGTTCCCGATTAAAATTTTTAATTTCTGATATAAAAAAGAAGTACCTAATAATATCAGTCCTAAGATCACAAAGGAAATAATTCTTCCTGCCTGAGGCATCTTCCAGACGTCATATAAATATAATTTAAGAATAATCAGGGCAAACAAAGCCAATGATATTTTTCTTAGTATTACTTTTCTGTATTTCATTCCGGCTATTATTAAAATTAAGGCTGAAATTCCCCAAATTACCGGATACACAATAGTATGAACATTTCCTAATACACTTTCATCATACCAGATTAATACCAGATTATCAGTCTCTACACTTAGCGCATAGACCGAAGCTATGGAAACTATCCAGTAAATTATATTGGTATTACTTAAAACCTTTGTTCTGCAAAGATGAATTATCAGAATAACAAACGCCGGAATAGTAAGAAAATGCATTGAGAAAATACTCAGGTTGAAATCTCCTCCGTAAAATCTTTCCTGTACATTGAAAAAAACAATAGATCCTAAATATACAACCGGATATAAAATGATAAGAAGTAGAAATAGGTAATAAAAGAATTTTATTAAACGGCCTTTTTTAATAAGAGCATAAGCCATTGCGAATAAATAAGTGTAAACTCCCTGTAATAAAGCTATTTTGAAGTAAGAATAATCTCTTACATATAATTGATAAGTAAGTTCTGTGAAAGGAAAAACAAACAATAATAATAAGAGTATCCCATTTAAAATTTTGTATAAAACTGAAAATCTGAGTATTTCAGTCTTAAATAAAGTGATAACAGAGTTTTCTTCTTTCCTCAATATAAACAGGTCAAAACATAGATAAATAATTACTAAAGTTCCTGTAATAAAAATCGGATTTATAATAATATCAAGAGATTCTGCTTTTATAAAATAATAAGTAATGTAATCTATAAACAATGAACCTAAAGCCAGTATTTCTAAAACAAGAAAACTAAAACTGAAAATTTTAATTTCTGAACGTTTAAATAACCATAGCAAAAGAAGTGCTTCTGCTCCCCAAAACATAGTAATGGCAGAACCTTTGAGTTGTACAGGAATAGATAAGCTTACAAAAGTGATGACTATTGCTATAAGCAAATGAAAAAATAAACGATTCTTCTGCCCTGATTTTAATAACAATAAAACCGGAATCGCATTAATTATAGCCATTGACAGGGTTATTGCTCCTCTTATATTTGTCCAATCCTTGAATATGTAAAACAGAAAAATATAGAGTAAAAAATTATTACTCAAAATGATAAATACTTGATAAGGAGATATTTTCCTAACTTTGAAATATTCTATTAAAACTAAAATATAAAATTGAAGGAAGAATAAAATACCAAAACAAGAAGCTCCGTTCCTATCTTCCATTTTATAGGAGAAAAATAACCATGAACCATAAAAAATATAGGTTAGAAAATAACTCAGCAAACTAACCACAATCCATTTTTTCTTATAAGCCAGGATCAGCATTCCAGTATTAAGTATGAAAATATAAGAAAAAAGTGTGATGTAACTTCCTGTTCCTGAGCTAACCAAGAGTGGAGAAGCAAAACCTCCCAAAATGGAAAATATTGCTAATATCTTCTGATTGTAATAAAGGGAAAGCAATATGGAAAGAATGGTTATTATAATTAAGATAATAAAGGCTGTTGTCTGTGAAAACAGCTCGTACTCTCTATAAGCCAGCGTAATACTAATATATAAAACCGAAATACCGCCTCCGGCCAATAATGCAGAAAATGCAAGATATTTAGCTCTTAATTTGTGAGCTATTCCAATGATTCCTATCCCTATCAAGACTCCAATAGATACACGCCCGGTCTCACCAATCCAATTCTGATCAATAGCATATTTTATAAAATAGGCAATTCCTAAAACCAATGTAGTGATCCCTATTTTACTAAGAATATTCTCTCCAAATAATTTTTCAAAATCTATTTTTTTAGTTTTTTCAGCTGTTTTTCCTGAAAGTGTGTTTGTTTGTTTTTCTTCTCCAACTGAATGAATTGATATGCCAGTATTTACTACTTCTTTTCTAATTTCTTGTGATGATAAAGATGTTTGTGAAAATATTTCTTCTTTTTGTTTTTCTTCTGTTTTCTTTGTTTCTTCTGGTTGATGAATTGTTTTCTCTGGTTCTACTTTGATTTCCGGAGAGACTAAATCTTCAAAGATTGAAGATTCTTTGGAAGGAACTTCTATTTTTCTTTCGTTCAACAAACGGGTTATGGCATCAACTTTATCATTTAATTTCCAGATGTTCTGTTCTGTTCGTTTCATCTGATCAAAAACCGAATTAATTTTCCCTATAATCTTATTCAATAAAAACAACACAATAACAAGGAATACAATAAAGCCAAATATTATCAAATCTTCCATATGATAAGAATTACAATGAGCAAAGATAAAGATTAAATGTTACACAAAATTTAAATCACTATATAACATGGGTTATAATAACTTTAATTCAACTCCAAAATAAATCAGTTCAGAAAACATGACAAATGTCAGATATGTTAATTCACATTAATTATACTTATAACCAAAATACATAATTTTGAATAGTTAGTTGAATAAATTAAAATAAAACCAAAAAAATATGTTAGAAAAATTTTTACAAAAAACTGACTTTACTTCTACGGAAGATTTTAATAAAAACCTAAAAATAGAAGTACCTGAAAACTTTAATTTTGCCTATGATATAGTGGACGAATGGGCTGAAAAAGAACCTGGTAAACGGGCTTTATGCTGGACTAATGATAAAGGCGCACACAGGGATCTCACATTTGCCGAGCTCAAAAACCTGAGCGACAAAGCCGCTTCGTTTTTCCTTTCCATCGGATTAAAAAAGGGAGATAAAGTCATGCTTATCCTGAAACGGCATTACGAATTCTGGATTAGCATTCTTGCCCTGCATAAAATAGGAGCCATTGTTATTCCCGCCACCCATTTATTAACTGAAAAAGATATTATTTACAGAAACCAGATGGCCCAGATACGTGCGATTGTAAGCTGCACGGACGATATTCTGGTGGAAAGCATCAACCTGGCAAAAGAGGAATCTACCAGCGTTGAATTTTATATAGGAATCGGGGATGATGTTCCTTCCTCCTGGCTGAGTTTCAATGACGGAATGGAACAAGCGCCGAAATTCACCCGGCCGGAAAATGTAAATTCCAATGAAGATATTATGCTGCTGTATTTCACTTCCGGAACAAGCGGAAATCCTAAAATGGTGGTTCACAACTTCACTTATCCCCTGTCCCATATAGTAACTGCAAAATACTGGCACAATCTGGACGAAAACAGCCTGCATTTAACGGTAGCCGATACCGGATGGGCAAAGGCGGTCTGGGGAAAACTCTACGGACAATGGATTGTCGGAGCCTGTATTTTTGCATACGATCATGAAAAATTTCATCCTCTGGATTTCCTGGAACTGATCGAAAAGTATAAAATCACTTCCTTTTGTGCTCCGCCGACCATTTATCGGTTTATTATAAAAGAAGACATGAAGCGGTTCAACCTTTCTTCCCTGAAAGAATGTACCACTGCCGGGGAAGCCCTTAACTCTTCCGTTTTTCAGGCTTTTTATGAACAAACGGGAATTAAAATACGCGAGGCTTTCGGACAAACGGAAGTAACAGCCATTATTATAACTTATCCCTGGATAAAAGCTGTTCCGGGATCTATGGGAATACTCAATCCTTTATATGATACCCAGTTAATCACAGCTGAAGGAAGAGTCGCCCGGAAAGGAGAAGAAGGAGAAATTGTGATCAAACACACTACAGATCATCCGTTAGGTTTATTTTCAGGTTATTATGCCGATGAAGAAAGAACCCGGAAAGTTTACAGTGAGTATGGATACCATACCGGAGATATTGCCCGAAAAGATGAAAACGGTTATTACTGGTATGAAGGAAGAGCGGATGATATGATTAAAAGTTCAGGATACCGTATAGGCCCGTTCGAAGTGGAAAGTGCCGTATTAACCCATCCTTCCGTGGTTGAATGTGCTATTACCGCAGTACCGGACGAAATCAGGGGGCAGATAATAAAAGCAACCATAGTATTAAGTGCTGATTATAGAGAACATGCCGGAAATGGTCTGGCTAAAGAAATACAGGAGCATGTGAAACATGTTACAGCCCCTTATAAATACCCGAGAATTGTTGAATTTGTGGAGGCTCTCCCCAAAACCATCAGCGGAAAAATAAAACGGGCGGAAATAAGGAGTTACGACAATAACCTAAATTAAAGCAATTTAAAATAAGATCTTTTTAGGTGTTACAAAGAAGCTGTCTAAAAGTATATTTTATATCTAAAAACCGATAACCGCCAGCCAATAGCTTTATCAACAAAGGTTTTTTCTCTAAATACACTTTTTAGGCAGCTTTTTTCTTCCTATATTTGTTTTCCACCCATTAAGGGTGCTTATTATGATTTTTATATTTAATTTTATATTTTATATAGTATTTGTAGCCTTGTTCTATTTCTGCATGTTTAAACTCCCGGCTTATTGTTCTTATACAAAGTTAATTATTCTCTATGTAGGATTAATGTTAGGAAGTGTTGTTATTTTTATACTATCTCCCTTTGTTGTTTATGCTTACACTAAAATCACAAATAGTCAGGTAGATATTGTATTTATAAAACAAATAACTGCTAAGCTTATGATGTCATTAACTCTTGTTGTTTTTTTTGTTAATTTATTTGTGGTTTTAATAGCCGATAATATACTAAATTTATTAATCGGTTTTCATGAAAAATATAATACGGAAAATCTGGATAAAAACCCGGTAAAGTTTGTAATAAAAAATAAAGATAAGATAAAGTTGGCTTACAGGATATTTTATATGCTGGGAGCCTGTTTAGGTTTTTATGGTATATGGTTTGGAAAATAGTAACTGAAAATACAGTATTTAATAGGATGTTCAACGGTTTTAAAAGGTTAAAATGATGAATTTTATATTTTATATAGCATTTGTAGCCTTGTTCTATTTCTGCATGTTTAAACTCCCGGCTTATTGTTCTTACACAAAGTTAATTATTCTCTATGTAGGATTAATGTTAGGAAGTACTGTTATTTTTATACTATCTCCCTTTGTTGTTTATTTTTATACTGAAATTACAAATAGTCAGATAGATGACAGGTTCATAGAACAAATAAGTATCAAGTTATTTATGGCATTTCTTTCTGTTGGTTTTTATAATTTATGTGTGCTTTTGTTTGTTGATAATCTAGTAGATTTATTGACGGGTTTCCATGAAAAGTATAATACGGCAAATCTGGATAAAAACCCGGTAAAGTTTGCCATAAAAAATAAGGACAAGATAAAGTTGGCTTACAGGATATTTCTTATGATAGGAGCATTACTTATATTCTATGGTATATGGTTTAAAATGGAATAAAGGTAATTATGAAATTAAAGACTTTCCAATTTTAGGAATAATAATTAACAGGCTGTTTAACTATTTTTGATAGGATAAAAATGACCGATTTCTTTTTATTTATTATGAGCAGTATTATATCATTCTTTATGCTTTTCGTATATTCTAAACAAAGCCTAAAAAATGTATTACTTATACTTTTCTGTATAATCGTTTTTGCCATGTTTACATCTATATTTGTCAAAAACATAGATACAAATCATGTTGTTTTTAAGACTTATGTATCAATGCTCATTATATTATCAATCAAATTTATTTCAATAATGTATCATCGTATGGTAAATATTATAATTCAATTTCATCAAAGATACAATGAAGTCAATCTAAATAGAAACCCTATTAAATTCCTGATGGAAAATCAAGTGAAATTAAAACGTATATTTACTATTATCTGGTTTTTAGGATCTATAGTAATGCTATCCGGGATATGGTTTGGAAAATAAGTAATAATATCCTATCACAATAAACCAATAAAGGTTTCTTTCCTTAATCTTCCCATCCGCCGTTTTGCGGATCGTATTTAACAAAACTGCCATTATCGGTAAATTCGGATGAAGTCATGGATATTTCAAAGATACCTTCTCCGGAAGCATTAAAATACAATCCCCTTCCGGTTAGCAATGCAGAGGTTTTCTCTTCGCTGTTTTCCAACGTAATCTGCTTTCCGTACTCTCTGCTAATTTTATAATTATACCGCAATAAACGTTCTTTTAATTGCTGATATTGCTCTTCTGTAAAGGAAAGTAGATTATTCTCATTTCCAAAAAAATCCTCGCCTTCAAACTGTTGTTCAGCTTCTTTAACCTCTTTCCTGTAAATACTGATACTATAGCTCATAATAAATTTATTTTATCTAAAATAACCTAATTTAACCTGGGTTCAACACAACTATACTATTAAGTATAATTGTTTTATTTTTAGATACATTACCTTTTTTATTCATGGCACCTTTTTCTTTCAATGGTATTCATGAAACTTCGTTTTCTTGATAAAAAAGGGAGAAAAAATCAAGGCTTTAAGCAAATATAACTTAAAAAACTCATTGAAAAAGCTAAAATCCTCCCAACTTTCCAAAGGAGGACTACTCCCCTTCGGGGCTGGGGGATTATCTTTTTCTCAACTTCATTAACCGGTAACTGATATATAAAACCACCAGCCACAAGGGAATTAATTCTACCGGCAATTTCATACCGATCAGCCACATGATAATTAAAACTCCTATCAGAAATATCAGGCAGATGTAATTGCTGACCGGATACCAGAAAGAGGTAAATTTTGTTTTGATAACGCCTTCTTTTGTTTTTGCTTTTTTAAAGAACAAATGAGTCAGGCTAATCATTACCCAATTGATAATCAGGGAAGAAACGACCAGAGACATTAAATACTCAAATGCTTTTTCGGGAATGAACTTGTTGATAATAACACAGATGGCTGCAAAAACAGCAGAAATCATGATTGCCATAATGGGAACATGATTGGAGTTCAACCGGGATAAAAATTTAGGTGCGTTTCCCTGCACGGATAATCCGTACAACATCCGGCTGTTACTGTACACACTACTGTTATATACGGATAAGGCAGCGGTTAACACCACTACATTCAACACATTGGCAACAATACTGGTAAAATAAAAAGTCTGGCCGGACAAGGTAAACTGAAATCCTTTCAAAGTATCAAAAACAGTTACAAAAGGGCTGCTGTCCGTTGTTATATCTCTCCAGGGAGAAAGGGAAAACAGGATAATCAAAGCTCCTACATAAAATATAAGGATCCGGTAAATAACCTGATTAGTCGCTTTGGGAATGGTTTTTTCGGGATTTTCGGCTTCTGCAGCTGTAATTCCTATCAGTTCCAATCCTCCGAAAGAGAACATAATAATAGCCAGGGAGGCAAAAAATCCCTGATATCCTCCGCTTCCATCCGGGGAAAACAAACCTTTGGGAAAGAAACCGCCGTCATTCCACAGATTGGTAATACTTGCTTTAGGTCCTCCAGTTCCACTGATTAATAAATAAATACCGAATAGGATCATAGCTATGATGGCCACTACCTTAATAATCGCAAACCAAAATTCCGCTTCTCCGTATATCTTTACATTAGCCAGGTTAATTAAATTAATGACAATAAAGAAAAACAGGCTGGAAACCCATAAGGGAATCTCCGGCCACCAAAATTGTACATATTTTCCGATTGCAGTTAATTCAGCCATACTTACCAGTATATACAGCATCCAGTAATTCCATCCGGAAGCAAATCCGGCGAAACTTCCCCAATACTTATAGGAAAAATAACTAAAACTCCCGGAAACCGGTTCTTCTACCACCATTTCACCCAACTGGCGCATAATCATAAAGGCAATAAAACCTGCAATGGCATATCCTAAAATTACGGAAGGACCAGCCATAACTGCCGCCGGGCCAATCCCCAGAAATAAACCGGTTCCTATAGCTCCGCCTAAGGCTATAAGCTGAATATGCCGATTGGATAATCCTCT
>JAVBRH010000329.1:0-2545 GCA_031548225.1 Apibacter sp. | reverse complement strand
TTATCTTTTATGATTTTTTCCAGTTTGTCCAGCTCGGTTCTCGTTTCCCTGAGATTGAAATACCAGGGCATGGTAATATGACAGTCGAGATGCAGACTGCTTCCGTATTTTATAAACCGCACATTGTGTATATCAATCCAGTTGGGATTTCTGTTTTTCTCTAACGTCTCCACCAGCTGCCGGATTAGTTCTTCATCCGCTTCATCCATAATTCCGGCTAAAGATTTACGTATGATTCTAATTCCCGTGAAAATAATGATACCACCGAAGATAAGGGCGATTACACTATCCAGCCAGTAAAACTTGGTAAAATACATGAGAATTAATCCTAAGACCAGTCCGATGGTCGAATAAGTATCCGATTTCAGGTGTTCCCCGCCTGAAATTAAAGCCAGGGATTTGTTCTTTTTTCCCTTTTTTACAGCCAATGCTCCTAATATATAATTAATAAGCCCGGCAATGGAAACCAAAAGAATACCATAATCCAGCTGGGAGATGGCATGAGGAACAAAAATATTTTTAACGGATTCATAAATAATCAGCAAACCTGCCAATGCAATCAGTCCGCCTTCAATTCCCGCTGAAATAAATTCTATTTTTCCATGTCCGTAAGGATGATCTTTGTCCTTAGGTTTAGAGGAAAGATAGAGACTATACAGGGAGAACAGCCCGGCCAAAACGTTGATGGTGCTTTCCAGCGCATCGGTTAAAATGGATACGGATTGTGTGAGATACCAGGCAATGACTTTGATGATGAACAGGATGATTCCTACAATGACTACAATCTTTTGAAAAGAATAATTTTCCTTGGCCGGATTACTCATTTTAAGTTTTGTTATGAGAATATTTCCCGCAAATATACCATATTTTGTTTGATGAATTAATGAAAACTATAAGCATAAAAAACATACCATACGGTATGGTATGTTTTTTATAATCAAACTGAAACTTAGCTGATGGCTTTTAGCAAGATCCTTCACTTCGTTCTGGATGACAGTCTCTTGTACAAAGAGGAGAAATGCTCTCCTTTGGATGGATGGGGAGGATTATTTCTATTATTCTGTCATACTGTTTGCGGTTTATTCACTACCTTTGCAGGCTCTAATAATCAGGATGGAATTAAAAGAACATATCAAGGCAAATACCAAGTTAGCCCTGCCTGTAATGGTTACTCAGCTGGGACAAATGCTGGTTAATTTCATTGATCTGGTTATAATTTCAAGATTGGGAGAGAAGGCCGTGGCCTCGGCAGCTTTGGCTACCAGTGTTTTCATTATATTTCTGGTGTTTTTATTGGGATTCTCTTTTTCCATGTCTCCTTTAATTTCTTCTTCTGTAGCCAGGGGAAATAAGGAAAGGGTGGCCCGGATTTTCACTCATGGAATGACTATGAATGTTGCTTTGGCCGTATTTATTGTTTTATTGCTGGAAGTTTGTTCTCCTCTGCTTTACAGAACGGGACAAAATCCTGAAGTGATACCGGATGCCATCAGCTTTTTAAATATATGTGCCTACAGTTTGTTGCCTTTAATGATATTTCAGTCTTACCGCCAGTTTTCGGAAGGTATTTCCATGACCATTCTGGTAACTGTAGCCACTGTTATTTCCAATATAATAAATGTAGTATTGAATTATGGGCTGATTTACGGATATTGGGGATTACCGGAAATGGGAGTAAAAGGTTCTGCCACAGCTACTCTGATAGCCCGTGTTATTATGATGCTTATCATTATTGTGGTACTGCATCTGAATAAAAAATCCTCGTTTTATCTTAAACTTGTCAGATGGAACGATTTTAAGGCTGTTTATTACAGGAAGCTGGTCTCCATAGGGTTGCCTTCTTCACTTCAGTCCACATTTGAAATAAGTTCCTTTGCCATAGCCGCTTTTATAGCCGGAATGCACAGTTATGTAGATACTTCGGCACATTCGGTTACTGCAAATCTGGCTTCCATGACCTTTCAGGTTTGTGTCGGTTTCGGTGTGGCTGCAACTGTTCGGGTAGCCGGATTTTACGGAGTGAGAAATAAACCGGATCTTAGAAAGGCAGGATTTGCCAGCCTGTACATGGTTATGGGATTTATGACTTTATGCGGGATACTTTTTATTATTTTCAGAAATTATCTTCCTCTGATTTATTTTAAAAAAGAAAAAGTGGAAGTGATTCATATAGCCTCCCGATTAGTTATCATAACGGCCTTTTTTCAAATATTTGACGGAATACAGGTCGTTTGTCTGGGTTGTCTGAGGGGTATGAGGGATGTTAAAATTCCTACCCTTATTTCCTTTATAGCCTATATAGTTATCGCTATGCCTCTGGGGTATTACTTATGTATTTGTCAGAGGATGGGAGCAGTGGGTACCTGGATAGCCTTGTGTATCGGGCTGGGACTTGCTTCGCTTATGCTGTTGTGGCGTTTTCATACATTGACAAAAACTAAAATTTAAATCGGATGATTTTTTTATATCTTGAAAATAAGCCGGAGTTGATTTCTATAAGCAGGGAAGAGGCTTTGCCTGCACAGGAATCTCAGGTGCTGGAAAT
>JAVBRH010000262.1:0-3190 GCA_031548225.1 Apibacter sp. | reverse complement strand
AATACCTGATCTACATACCAGGCAGTTCCCAATAAAGTATAATTAACCACTTTCGCATCTGACCTGAATTCTTCTGTTTCCTGTAATGCCCAAAGCGGATAGGTATCGTTATCTCCATATACAAAAAGAATAGGATTATTTTTATCCAGTCCCTGGAGATAACTCTTAGAAAAATCATAGGCTGTATATCTTCTGCTTCGGTCATGATCATCCCAATTCTGGAATCCAACCAAAACCGGGATTGCTAAAGTTGCAAAACCGACAACTGCTGCTATCTTATTTTGTTTTAATCTGCTTAATCCATACATAAGAGCCGTAACCCCTAATCCTATCCAGACAGCAAAGGTGTAAAAGGACGTAACCAGTGCATAATCCCTTTCCCTCGGTTCAAAGGCTTTTATACTGGTATACATAATAATTCCCGCTCCCGATAATAAGAACAGGACTACTAAAGCAAAGTTCCTTCCCGGATCTCTGTTGAGCTGGAAAAAGAATCCTATAAGTCCCAAAATCAAAGGCAGAAAATAATACTTATTGGTTCCTTTATTTTTATAGACTTCCGGAAGCTTACTCTGATCTCCCAGACGACTATCATCAATAAATTTTATACCGCTAATCCAGTTTCCTTTGGTCGTTTCATGATATCCCTGAAAATCATTCTGCCGTCCGGCAAAATTCCATAAGAAATACCGTATAAACATATACCCCATCTGATAAGTCATCATGAAATCCAGGTTTTGTCCCAATGTAGGCTTTTTTACCTTAATCAGGCCGGATTGTCTCGCTGCCTGATAATCGTCAATAGAGATATCTCCTGAATTTTTCTTATGCTCTAATTTTTCAAATTCTTTTTCAGCCTGCGGATTACCCATATAATCCGGATTTAAGGAAAACTCAGGATATCCTTCCATCAAACCGTAATTTTCCATTCCTCCCGGGTCAGGATTATACATTCTGGGAAGAATACTTACCTGTTCCGGATTAAACTTATAACTTATTCTTCTTCCAGTTTCCTGATACCTTCCGGTTTTCTCATTCTTTTCATAAATAGGTCCGTTGTCTTCCGTTCCCAATATTCCGTCAGAATCCAAGTAAGCGGTATAGTTAGCTCCGTAAAATACCGGCCAGTCCCCATATTGTGCCCGGTTATAATAATCCAGCATTCCAATCGCATTGTCCGGATCGTTCAAATTTATAGGAGTATTGGCATTAGCCCGGATAGGAAGCACCATCCAACTGGAAAAACCGATTAACATGAACATTACTGCTAAAATCAGGGTGTTAGCAGTGGCATACTTTTTCTTAATCGTATATCTAAGTGAGAAATAAAATACGGCAATAATAACCAGAAAGGCAAAAACAGATCCTGTATTGAACGGCATCTGCAAGTCATTCACAAAAAATATTTCCGACTTCCCGAAGAAGGCCATGGTTAAAGGAAAGATAATTTTAAATACAACTAAAAAAACTCCTCCTATTACTAAACTGGCAATAATAAAATTTTTCCAGGTAAATTTATGTTTTTCAACATACTTCTTGGTATAATAGATATATCCTAAAGTAGGAACTACCAAAATAGCCATAAGGTGAACTCCTACCGATAAACCTATAAGCAACGAAATTAAAATCAGCCATCTGTCGGATCGAGGATTATCAAAATCATTTTCCCACTTACAGATAAGCCATAGCAATAAAGCTGTAAAACAGGAAGCTGCGGCATACACTTCTCCTTCTACTGCTGAAAACCAAAAAGTGTCGGTAAACGTGAAGGTTAATGCCCCCACTGCCCCACTCAACAATAACAAAATTTTCTGAAAACCTGTATATTCTTTGGGCTCCGTACCTATAAATAAAACTTTTCGGGCTAAATGAGTAATAGTCCAGAATAAAAATAAAATGGTGAAGGCACTCATCAGGGCCGACATTGCATTAATCACAACCGAATACTTAGTTCCGTCTCCGAAAGCAAAAATAGCCCACACGGCTCCTAAAATCTGGAAAAATACAGCTCCAGGAGAGTGAGTTACTTCTAATTTAACTGCTGAAGAAATATATTCCCCGCAATCCCAAAAGCTAAAATTGGGTTCAATAGTCAATAAATAAGTAACTGCAGCTATAAAAAATACAGCCCACCCTGTCAGGTTATTCAATTTATTGTAACTTATATTCATTTTACCTTAATTATAATCTGCGAATATACTAATAATATTACTTTTTGAAGTAAACCCGGTCTAAAATAATCTGCTCAATGATCTGTTTATCTTTCGCTTTGACCTGATAGGAATAAAATAAAAAATCTTTAGTTAAGCAATATAACTAAAGATTAAAAAGTTTCTTTATTTGGCTGACCGGTTAGAAAGTGAATCCCACTCCTGCCGAGAAAACCTGATTTCTGATATCATAACCTGAATAATAATCGGAATCATTTACATTAATAAATCCGAGACTGTAACGTGCGGCAAAATTAATCCCGTTAGGAAGTTCGTAATTTACCCCCATATTTAATCCCACATCAAATGAATTCAGATCTTTATCACTGGATTGATAGTTATAGTTCGAATTATAATCTACATATCTGTACTTATGTTTTTTATAAACTGCAAAACTGAACTGAGGCCCAAGTTCTGCTCTCAAACCTTTTATTATTTCATATTGAACCATTATAGGCACATTGATATAGTCCAATTCATACTTCTGGTCGCTTCCTGAATCGTAGTACCAATATCCTCCCCAATAATAATAATTATCGGAATCAGCACCCTGCATGGAATACAAAACCTCCGGCTGAATTGAAAATTTTTCTGCTACGGGTATCCGTGCATATACTCCGGCATACATTCCCGGACGGATACTTGCAGAGGACATATCCCCATATAAGGAGGAAAAATTCATCCCTACTTTTACTCCAAATTTAACTGAGGAATTTTGAGAATTCTGCGTATCCTGGGCGTTTACCAAGAGTATGGCAGAAAAAAACGCGGTAAAAAAAAGTTTTTTCATAATTACTTAAGTTCTTTAATTATTAATTTTTTATGTTAATAAAATAAATTATTGTGTTTACAATACACATTATGAAGCAAAGATATATAATTACGGAAACAAAACCTATCAATCTTATTTATATTTATTATTTGAGTATTACTAAAATTTAAATTGCGATATTTGCAGAATGAAAATTTGAAAAAATTCT
>JAVBRH010000108.1:0-12791 GCA_031548225.1 Apibacter sp. | reverse complement strand
AAGGAGAAACAGGTGCATCTCCTGCCCTCGCCCAATAACTGTAAAGTATTAATTCGTTACCTTTTATTTCATAGGCTCCCAATAAAACCGATTCGCTGTTACAATCTCCCTCTATATAAGTAATAACATGAGTCAAAAGTTTTTCCTCTCCCCGATAAATTTCTATTTCTTTATAAAGTTCGGGGCCGTTGTCATTCTCACTCTCAACATATTTAATTACATAAGATTTTTCTCCTATATACAGGGTTTTCTCCTGAGCCTGAGAATAAAAGGAAATCAACAATAACAGATAAATCCAAAAAATACGTTTCATAAGATTACATTTTTTCCAAAAAATTTTTTACCAAAATTTTCCCTTCGGGTGTAAGTATAGATTCCGGATGGAACTGTACTCCGTGTACATCATACATTTTATGCTTCAATGCCATAATCTGACCGGAATCATCCACAGCGGTAATAATTAAGTTTTCCGGTAAATCTTCCCTGCTAACAATCCAGGAATGATATCTTCCCACCTCGATTATTTCATCCAATCCCTGAAAAATATAATCGTCATTTATTATTTTTATCTGGGAGGCTATTCCGTGATAAACATTTTCCAAATTGGTTAGTTTCGCTCCAAAAGCTTCTCCGATTGCCTGCTCTCCCAGACATACTCCTAATAAAGGTTTTCTGGACGCATATTCCTTAATAAGGGGAAGTAACAATCCGGATTCGGAAGGAATTCCCGGGCCGGGAGAAAGAATAATCTTATCATATTTTTCTGCTTCCGATAACTCCATTTGGTCATTCCGGATTACATCTACTTCTGTATAGCCTAACTCTTTTACCAAATGAACCAGATTGTAGGTAAAAGAGTCGTAATTGTCGAATATGAGTATTTTCATGGCTGTTTTTCTTTAGTGATTAGTTAAATAGTCTTCCGTTTTCATCACTTTTGCATAGAAATAGTTCAATGCGGATAAAAATGCTTTATGTACTTCTTTTGCTTCCACACTTTCTCCAAATATTTCCAGATTGCGGGTAGCACAGGCATCTCCTATCACAGTACACTCATATCCTAAATCTTTGGCAGCCCGGGCGGTGGCATCAATACACATATGAGTCATCATTCCGCAGATTACCAATTCTTTTACTTCCAATTCTGTTAAATATTGATGAAGTTCTGTTTCTCTGAAACTATTAGGAAAATGTTTGATGATCATTTTTTCCGTGTTTAACGGTTTTACATTTTTATGAATTTCAGCTCCTTCGGTATCGGGAAGGAAGAAAGTAGCATCCGGACTGGCTGCAATATGCTGTATAAAAATAATGGGTAATTTTTCTTTTCTAAAATTTTCCAGAATAAGCCCGGCCTTTTCACTTGCCTGTAAAGAGCCTGCCAGAGTCATGGTTCCGTTTTCAAAATAATCGTTTTGTATATCTACAATCAATAGTGCTTTCATTTTTTTTAATTTTTTAAGGTTTCTGCCAGGTCTATGGCTTTTTTAAGCGCTCCCAGTTTGTTGTTGACTTCCTGAAGTTCATCTTCCGGATCGGATTTAGATACAATTCCCGCTCCTGCCTGATAGTATAAGGTATTATTTTTACTGAGAAAGGAACGGATGGTAATTGCCTGATTCAAATCCCCGTTCAATCCTATATATCCTATACATCCCCCATAAGCTCCCCTCATATGCTGTTCTATATCCCGTATCAACTGCATAGCCCGCACTTTAGGAGCCCCTGATAAAGTTCCTGCAGGAAAGGTGTCTGCAAAAACGGAAATGCTGTTTTTTCCTTTATCTATTATCCCGCTTACCCGGGAAACCAGATGAATAACATGGGAGAAATACTGAACACTTTTATAGAAATCTATTTTCACCTGATGACAATTCCGGCTCAAATCGTTTCGTGCCAGATCTACCAGCATTACATGCTCTGCATTTTCTTTTTCATCCTGCAATAATTTTTCCGAAAGCAACCGGTCTTTCTCATCGTCTCCCGTTCTTTTATACGTTCCAGCAATGGGATCAATGTACGCCCTTCCTTTAGTGATTTTACAATGGGTTTCAGGCGAGGAGCCGAAAATCCGGAAAGAACCGAAATCGAAATAAAATAGATAGGGAGAAGGATTCACAGAACGTAGTGCCCGGTACACTTTAAAATCATCTCCGGAAAACGGCTGCGAATAACACCGGGATAATACGATTTGAAAAACATCTCCTCTTTTGCAATGGGCGATTCCTTTTCTTACCGATTCTTTATATTCTTCGTCTGTAATAAGAGAGTGTTCCCCGCCTTTAAGGTTAAAGTTATAAGAAGCAAAATTATTATTCTGCAACAGGGCTTCCAGTTCTTCTATTTTACTGTTCTCTCCTTCCGGAACATTTTCCACTATAGTCAACTCGTTTTTTAAATGGTTGATGACCAATATAAAACGGTAAAAAATATAGTAAAATTCAGGAATGTCTGCATTTTCCAGTTTTTTGTTATTCGGATCTACTGCCTCAAAATACCGGATGGCATCGTAGGAAGTATATCCGAAAAACCCGTTTACCTGTGCCGGATTTTCTCCTTCTATCCGAATGCTTTTAACAAAATTATCAAACTCCGTAGTAAGCTTATTTTGTAATTGATAAGTCTGAATACTTCCGTTTGTTTCAATTACCACCTGATTGTCTTTTACCTTGAAGCAGGCAAGAGGATCCAAAGCGATAAAGGAAGAACTGTCTTCTCCTCCGTGAAAGTCGGAACTTTCCAGCAAGGCCGATTCCGGATATACGTCACGTATTTTTAAATAGATTCCTACCGGAGTCTGTAAATCCGCCAGTAATTTTTTGGTATGTATTTGTATTTTCATGATGATTTTTAGCTTTTAGCTAATGGCTATTAGCCGATAGCTTGTGTTTTCAATTGTTTTAAAAAACTGTGAAGCATTTTTATAATTTCTTCAAGCAGATTATCTATATTTTCCATATCGGGAACATTCCATTTCAAATCTTTTACAACAACAAAATAGGTTTGAAGTTCAAAAGCTGAGCCTAAAGCGATTTGTATAAATCTTCCATAATCTTTATCACTATTTCTACTGCTTCCTTCTGCTATATTGGCCGGAATAGATACCGCTGCCCTATTTATTTGACTAATAATTCCAAATTTTTCATTCTCCGGGAGATTTTCCGTCAACAAATAAGTTTGCTTTACCAATTCTATTCCTTTTTGCCAAACTTTTAATTGTCTATAATTTTTCATTATATGAATTTCTCTTTTATCTAATTCTCATATACTAATAGCTAAAAGCTAATGGCTATTAGCTAATCTGATATACGTCTCCATATCTTTATCCCCCCGACCGGAAAGGCAAATAACTATAACCTCATCCGACCGGAATTTTTTCTTTCCTAAAACCCCTAAAGCATGGGCCGATTCTATTGCCGGTATAATCCCTTCTAATTTCGTCAGCTCAAAAGCAGAGGCAATAGCTTCATCATCGGTAACGGCCAATACCTCAGAGCGTCCGGTTTTTGCCAGATGGGCATGCATAGGTCCGATTCCGGGATAGTCCAGTCCGGCAGAAATGGAATAAGGTTCTTCTATCTGTCCATCCTCCGATTGCATAAGTAAGGTTTTGCTTCCATGAATAATTCCCAGTTTTCCTAAATGAATGGTAGCTGCGGACTCTCCGGAGTTCACTCCTTTTCCTGCGGCTTCTGCCAACAGGATTTTTACCTCGGTTTCATCCAGAAAATGATAAATAGTCCCGGCAGCATTGCTTCCTCCTCCTACACAAGCAATCAGATAATCCGGATTTTCCCTTCTTTCTTTTTCCAAAAGCTGTTTGCGTATTTCCTCACTTATCACTGACTGTAAACGGGCAACCATATCAGGATAAGGGTGCGGGCCGACTGTGGAACCGATGATATAATAAGTATCAGAAGGATGACTGCACCAATCACGAATGGCTTCATTGGTGGCATCTTTCAGAGTCATATTTCCACTGGTTACCGGAACGACTTTTGCTCCCAGCATTTCCATTTTCTCTACATTGAGCCTTTGTCTTTCCACATCCGTAGCTCCCATATAAACAATACATTCCATATCCATCAGGGCACAAACTGTAGCCGTTGCCACTCCATGCTGCCCTGCTCCCGTTTCTGCAATAATTCTTGTTTTCCCCATTTTCCGGGCCAGTAAAATCTGCCCTATGGTATTATTGATCTTATGAGATCCGGTATGGTTTAAATCCTCCCGTTTCAGATAAATCTTACAACCGTATTTTTGAGAAAGCCGTTTTGCTAAATAAAGCGGAGAAGGCCGGCCTACATAGTCGCGTAACAAATCGCAATATTCCTTTTGAAACTGAGGGTCTTCCAACACTTTTAAATAGGTATTTTTCAGATTTTCTACATTGTCATACAGGATCTCAGGGATATAAGCTCCCCCAAACTCCCCGTAAAACCCGTTTTCATCTACTTTGAATTTCTGTGTTGCCATTCTTTATTTTTTATCTTTTTTATTCTTTTTGATACAAAAAAAGCCCACCGTGAGTACGATGGGCTTGGTTTATTCCTTATATTTTTTACAAATATACCTGCTGACTCACGACTTGTTAAGTTGAGAGTTCCACCACCAAGATATATTTTGTATTCTTTTCATTTTACTATTTATCTTTACAAATGTAGATACATTTTTTAAATATGCAAAATTTTTCTTATAAAAGTATCATTTTGTAAAAAGTAAGAGGCAAAAGAGAGCTAACAACTATTAGCTGATAGCTATTGACTTTTTTTCTTTTCTCCAGCTTCTAAATTCCAATATCTTTTCTCTTATAAAAATATCTTATCTTTGAAACTCAATTGAAAATTTTAAAAAACTCCATGAATACTTCTGATTTTTCTTTCCGGCATATCGGAATTAATGAAGACGACATACAAACCATTCTTAAAGAAATCGGTGCCGGTTCGGTTCACGAATTGATAGAACAAACCCTTCCTGCAACTATTCTCGGACAAAAAGAACTGGATTTGCCCAGGGCACTTTCGGAATACGATATGATTTTACAATCGAAAGAACTGGCATCTAAAAATAAAATTTATAATTCCTATATCGGTTTCGGTTACTTTGGAACTATTGTTCCTGCTCCTATTCAACGGAATATTTTTGAAAACCCGGGCTGGTACACTGCTTATACTCCTTATCAGGCTGAAGTTTCTCAGGGAAGACTGGAAGCTTTATTGAATTTCCAGACAGTCGTTTCCGATCTTACCGGATTTCCTCTTACCAATGCTTCTCTGTTAGATGAAGGAACAGCTGCTGCTGAGGCGTTGCATATGCTGTATGAAGCACGACCTAAAACACAAGCTGAAGCAACTAAATTTTTCATATCCGAAGAAGTATATCCTCAAACCATTGCTGTAGTTAAAACAAAAGCTATGGGACTGGGTATTGAAATCGTAGTGGGAAATCATCAGGATTTTTATTTTGATTCCACTTTCTTCGGAGCTTTATTACAATATCCTGCCAAACACGGAGAAATTTTTGATTATACCCGATTTATCAATCAGGCGAAAATTCTGGATATAAAAGTAGTATTAGCTGCGGATATTCTGGCTTTAACTGTTTTAAAGACTCCTGCCGAATTAGGTGCGGATGTAGCTGTAGGCTCTACCCAACGGTTCGGAGTTCCTTTAGGATATGGCGGTCCTTCAGCTGCATATTTTGCTTGTGGAGAAGAGTACAAAAGACATATTCCCGGAAGGATTATCGGAATTTCCAAAGATAAACACGGAAATCCGGCTTTGAGAATGTCTTTACAAACAAGAGAACAGCATATCAAACGGGAACGGGCTACTTCCAATATTTGTACATCCCAGGTCTTGCTGGCTGTAATGGCAGGAATGTATGCCGTATATCACGGTGCGGAGGGGCTGAAATCCATTGCCTCCGACATTCACCTGAAAGCCATTTTACTAAAAGAACATTTGAACGCCATGGGATTCTCCGTTTCACCGGAGCCTTTCTTCGATACGGTGAAAATCCATGTTTCCGAAGAAGAAAAAGCAGAAATCAAAACTCTGTTTGAAGCCCTGCAAATCAATCTGAATTACTTTTCAAAAGATATTCTAAGTATCAGCCTGGACGAAACAGTTTCTGATGAGCGATTCGCTGTGATTTTATCGCTTTTTCTGAAATTTAAAAATACGGAATTTAAAAAATTAAATTCTCCTATTGATCCTAATATCCCGGAAAACCTGATACGAAAATCGGATTTCCTGACTCATGAAGTATTTAAAAAATACCATACGGAAACCGAGTTCATGAGGTATGTGAAAAATCTGGAGAAAAAAGATATTGCATTAAACTATTCCATGATTTCCTTAGGTTCCTGTACCATGAAACTCAATGCAGCTACGGAAATGCTTCCTCTTTCCTGGATGGAGTGGAATTCCCTACATCCGTTTGTTCCGGAGGAACAAGCTGAAGGTTATCTTCAAATGATTCAGGAACTGGAAAAATACCTGGCAGAAATTACCGGATTTGCAGGAACTTCATTACAACCCAATTCCGGAGCGCAAGGTGAATATGCCGGCCTGATGGTAATCCGGGAATACCTGAAATCAAAAGGAGAAGGACACCGGAATATTGCATTAATTCCGCAATCGGCACATGGAACTAATCCTGCTTCTGCGGTTATTGCCGGGCTGAAAGTGGTGGTGGTTAAGAATCTGGAAAACGGAGAATTTGACCTGGAAGATTTAAAACAAAAAGCCGAACTTCATAAAGACAACTTAGCCACTATAATGATTACCTATCCGTCCACTTACGGATTCTTTGATACCAATATCAAGGAAATCATCGACCTGGTTCATAGTTACGGAGGACAGGTTTATATGGACGGAGCCAATATGAATGCACAGGTAGGTTATACCAGTCCGGGTTACATCGGTGCGGATGTCTGTCATCTGAATTTACATAAAACCTTTGCCATCCCTCATGGTGGTGGTGGTCCGGGAGTAGGCCCTATTTGTGTGGCCGAACATCTAATCCCGTTTTTACCAACTGTAAATGCTCCATATAATGAAGAGGACAAGTTGACTCTTTCTTCTTCTCCGTATGGCTCTGCCCTGGTTTCCAATATTTCCTACGCCTACATCCGTATGCTGGGAACTAAAGGACTTAAAAAAGCAACTGCGGCAGCTATCTTAAATGCCAATTATTTAAAAGAAAAATTAGCTCCCCATTATCAGATTTTATACACTAACAAACACGGACGTGTGGCACATGAACTGATTGTAGATTTCCGTCCTTTCAAGTCATTGGGAGTGGAAGTGGGAGATATTGCCAAACGGTTAATGGACTATGGTTTCCATGCTCCGACCGTATCGTTCCCTGTTCCCGGAACTCTGATGATTGAGCCTACCGAAAGTGAAAGCCTAGCTGAACTTGACCGGTTTGCTGAGGCTTTATTATCTATCAGAAAGGAAATTGATGAAATAGCAGAAGGAAAGTATTCTATTGAAGATTGTGTCATAAAAAATGCTCCACACACTTTAGCGGAAGTCACCTCTGACAGTTGGACTCATGCTTATAGCAGACAAAAAGCGGCTTATCCGTTAGACTGGATCTTAGAGAAGAAATTCTGGACTTCTGTAGGAAAGGTGGATGATGCTTACGGAGACCGTAATCTGGTTTGCACGTGTAATCCTATTGAAAATTATGAATCTTGAAAATGTGAAAAAAGAGCTAAAAGCTATTAGCTGATGGCTGTCAGCTTTTATCTCAATTATTGAATCATTATGAAAACCAAATACGATATTGCTTATTTAAAAATGGCTAGGGAATGGGGAAATCTGTCCTATTGTGAAAGAAAAAAGGTCGGTGCATTGATTGTCAAAGACCGGATGATTATTTCCGATGGATTTAACGGAACTCCTACGGGATTTGAAAATATTTGTGAAGATGAGAACGGAAGTACCAAATGGTATGTTCTTCATGCAGAAGCAAATGCAATATCCAAGGTTGCTGCCTCCACCCAATCCTGTGCCGGAGCTACTTTATACGTAACTCTTTCTCCTTGCCGTGAATGCAGTAAATTAATTCACCAGGCCGGTATTAAACGTATTGTTTATATTAATCAGTATTCGGACACTTCCGGAATTGATTTTTTAAAGGATGCAGGAATAGAAGTCGAACAGGTAAAAGAGGAAGAATTATTTTAGATTCCTCTTTTAAATCAAAAATACCCATTAATTAATCGGAAATAGTAACAATAATTTCTATCTTTATAGAGTTAATTATACTGAAAAGCTTCCTCAATAACATTATTATATGAATGATTCCTTGAAAACAGTTCAAACGATACTAGCGCAAACCGGAGAGATGAAAGCCAAATACTATTCTTTACTGGAAATACTTATTCACGGAGGTCCGGTAAGTGTTTTCGTTATGGTTTGCCTTTTTGTTTTATTTATGATATCTCTTTATATATTTTTTGAACGTTTTTTTACTATAAAAAAATTCTCAAATAAAAATTCCTCTTTACTCAACAATGTGCAGGATCTTATCCATGAAGGGAAATTAGAAGCTGCTTTAGACCTATGCAACAGAACTTATACACCGGAAGGACGAATTTTGTATAAGGGACTGATGAGAGTAGGAAAGCCCACACGGGATATCAGTGATGCTATAGAAAATACCGCTCAACTGGAAATCTTTGAATTAGAGAAAAACGTCGGAGTGTTAGGTACCATATCCGGAGCTGCCCCTATGCTCGGATTTTTGGGTGCTGTAATTGGAATGATTATTGCATTCTTTTCTTTGGGCCACCAGGAGCTGTTAAATACGCAAATGCTGGCGGAAGGTGTTTATATAGCCATGATAAATACGGCTGCGGGGTTAATTGTAGGGCTCTTAGCCTATTTATTTTATAATATTCTGGTTTTGAAGGTAGATCGTGCAGTCTATTCTTTTCAGTTAACAGCCATTGATTTTCTCGATATTTTAAATAAACCGGTTTCCCCGTCTTTAGTGTCCGATTATGAAGCTGAGAAGTAAGAATAAAATATCGCCGGGATTCAATATGATGTCTATAACAAGCGTTGTTTTTCTCCTGCTTGTTTTTTTCCTGTTGATTGCTTTACTTGGTCAATCGGCTTTATTTGTTAAATTGCCTGAAGCTAAAGGACTGAAAATGTCTGCTGAAAAAGTTTATGTGGCTGTTTCTACAGAAGGAAAATATTATATAAATAAGAAAGAAGTTCCCAAAAGTCAGGTGGAATCTGATTTAAAAGACTTATTTAAATCTAATCCTTCCCCTTCTTTTGTTATCGCTGCCGATAAAGGTCCTTTACATAAAGACGCAGTTTATTTTTTAATGGATATTGCTAACAGAAATAATTACAGGGTCCGGATTGCAGACGACCCTAAAACTTTTAATGAAAAACAAACACAAAATAAGAGCGAATAAAATCCAGCATGGAGGTAACAGGAAAGAACGGATAATAAGCATACTTCTTACCCTTGTTATCTCAGGACTTGCTCTGGCATTTTTTTTATTATATAAAATTCCGGTTGCTACTATGGCGACACCTCCTCATATCGGTACACTCTTGAAAACAGATCATCCGGAAAACGGTTATGAAGCAAATAAAGCTCTTTTAGATGCTGAAAATCAAAATCTCAAAGCAGGAGAAATAAAAGATTCCCTTCAACGTCAGGAAGAAAAAACTCCTGTTGATAAAACAGAAACCACAGCCAAATCCGACACAAAAACCGAGGAAAGCGGAAAATCCACTAATACCAGTACGGAAACTTCGAAAAACACAAAGGCTGCAACCGTAGAAAAAACGGAAAAACAAAGTAAAAAAAACCAAACGGATGACAGTGAGAGTAAGAAAGTAAGTATCGGAAACGGAAGGTATTTACTAAAATGGATACCCGGGACTAATGGAAAAGAAGGAAAGGCTCTTGCAAACAAATGTTCCGGATCCGGATCTGTTACATTTTCTTATACTGTAAGTAAAGAAGGATGGGTTACTTCTGTAAAACGCAGTTCAGGAAGCAGTAATACCTGTATGGTAAATTCCGGAATTAACTGGATCAAAAACTATGTAAAGGCTGATAAAGGAAAAAGTTCCGCAACTGCAACTTACAAGATTAATTTTTAAATCTACTGAACCCCTTCCCTACAATATCTTTAATTTAACCTACACTTCCCTCTAAGGAAATTTCCAATAATTTTTTTGCTTCTATAGCAAACTCCATCGGAAGTTTATCTAATACCTCCCGGCTGAATCCGTTTACGATTAAAGCTATCGCTGTTTCCGTATCAATTCCTCTCTGGTTGCAATAAAAAATCTGATCTTCCCCGATTTTAGAAGTGGTCGCTTCATGCTCCAGCTGAGCGGTTTTATTCTTGATCTCAATATACGGAAAAGTATGTGCCCCGCATTTATTTCCCATCAACAGGGAGTCACATTGGGAAAAGTTCCGTGCATTTTCCGCATTCGGCATCATTTTAACCTGTCCTCTGTAACTGTTTTGCGATTTCCCTGCGGAAATTCCTTTGGAAATAATGGTAGAACGGGTATTTTTTCCAATGTGGATCATTTTAGTACCGGTGTCTGCCTGTTGATAATTATTAGTTACTGCTATGGAATAAAATTCTCCTATGGAGTTATCTCCTTTCAAAATACAGGAAGGATATTTCCATGTGATGGCAGAGCCTGTTTCTACCTGAGTCCAGGAAACCTTGGCATTTTTTTCACAAAGGGCTCTTTTGGTAACAAAGTTGTACACTCCACCTTTTCCTTCTTTATCTCCCGGATACCAGTTCTGAACGGTGGAATATTTAATTTCCGCTCCTTCCAGGGCGATCAGTTCCACTACAGCAGCATGAAGCTGATTTTCATCCCGCTGAGGCGCTGTACAGCCTTCCAGATAAGAAACATAACTTCCTTCATCTGCAACCAGTAAAGTTCTTTCAAACTGTCCGGTTCCGGACTGATTAATACGGAAATAGGTGGAAAGTTCCATCGGACACCTTATTCCTTTGGGAACGTAACAAAACGAGCCATCTGAAAAGACGGCAGAGTTTAACGCTGCATAAAAATTATCTCCTTTAGGAACTACTTTTCCTAAATATTTTTTTACCAATTCGGGGTGATTCTGGATGGCTTCACTAATGGAACAAAAAATAATTCCTTTTTCCGCTAAGGTTTCAGAAAAAGTGGTTTTTACCGAAACACTATCTATAACCGCATCTACTGCCACACCACTTAGTCTTTTTTGCTCTTCCAGTGAAATTCCCAATTTCTCAAACGTTTTCAGCAATTCCGGATCTACTTCATCCAGGCTGCTTAATTCCTTCTTTTTCTTCGGAGCTGCATAATATTGGATTCCTTCAAAATCCGGCTCTTTAAAAGATACGTTCGCCCAATGAGGGGAAACCAACTTTTTCCATATCTGGAAAGACTCCAGCCTCCATTCCAACATCCATTCAGGTTCATTTTTTCTTTTGGAAATTTCCCGCACAATATCTTCATTCAGACCAATAGGAAAGTCCTCATACTCCAGGTCAGTAGCCCAGCCATGTTCATATTCCTTATTTTCAAGGTCTACGCGTAATTCTTCTTCTGTATACTTAGTTCTGCTCATCTTTAATTCAATAAAAGTAAAACTTAATCTAAAATCAGTCTAATTCTAAATACAAAAATACTGAGATTATTGTGTACTGGAAATATTCATTCATAGATTTTTTTAATAATGAAATATAGAATATTTTTTCTAAAGGTAAAAATAAGATTATTCATATGCTAAAGATACAATGACAACAAGTTAAATTAAGAATTATTAATAAATCCATTTTTAATTATAGCATAATCCGAAAATATTTCTGTTTATTTCTAAACATTTCTTAAAAAATCCCTACTTTTAAACTTCAATTTTTATGTCTTATGAAAAATTCAGTAGTTATAATACTATTCTCTATAAAGTTATTTTATCTTACTTCCTGCTCCTGTGATGACAATAAAAAGTCTGAAAAAACTTCACCTCCTATTACCCCAAACAGTCAAACCCAACAGGAACAAAACATTGTTACAATTAAAACTGACACAATTTCCATAGATGTACCCACTTTCAACGACCCCGAAGTACAAAAATATGTGGAGGATTACACCGCTTATATGAAAGAGTATCTAGCTGCCGTAAAATCCAAAGACATTACAAACATTGCCCAGCTAGGTATGGAATCTCAGAAATGGAAAACAAAAGGGGAAGCTATAACTCAAAGATTATCTTATGACCCGGATGAACTGAAAAAATATAACGATTATATGGTAAAATTGTATGAAAAAATGAAAGAGATCATGTCTTCCTAAAACAATAATCTATACTGCGAAACTTTCTCCACAGCCACAGGTTCTCTGGGCATTCGGATTGTTAAAAACAAATCCTTTTCCATTCAGCCCTCCTGAATATTCCAATGTAGTGCCTACCAGATAAAGAAAAGATTTTTTATCTACTAAAATTTTAATTCCTTCATCTTCAAATAATTTATCCTCCGGGTTTTTATTGTGGTCAAAACTCAGCTTATAGGATAGTCCGGAACAGCCTCCGCTCTCCACTCCTACTCTTACAAAATCTTTGGAATAGTCAAAGCCATCCCCCGTCATTAATTCAATGATTTTCTTTCGTGCTTCTTGAGATACTTTTATCATGGCTGCATTCTGTCTAAATAGGTTAATATATACAAAGGTACGGAGAATTCTGATAAAATATTTTAAACAGTATCAATATTTTAAATAGTT
>JAVBRH010000123.1:0-5268 GCA_031548225.1 Apibacter sp. | reverse complement strand
TATACGAAGAATGGAAAGATACCGAAGCGGTGAAACTGGCGATTTTCTTTTTAGATGCCGTATTACAGGAATTTATTATGAAAACCGAAGGAAATTATTATCTGGCAGCAGCCCATAATTTCGCTAAGAGACACAGAGCCTTAGGATTGGGAGTATTGGGCTGGCATTCTTATTTACAAAAGAATATGATTCCTTTTGAGGGAATGGAGGCCAAACAAAAAACCGTAGAAATATTTAAATATCTTCAGGATAAATCTATTAAGGCAACTGAAGATTTGGCGAGAATTTACGGAGAGCCGGAACTATTGAAAGGATACGGAAAAAGAAATACTACTTTGTTAGCGATTGCGCCTACTACTTCTTCTTCAGCTATTTTAGGACAAACCTCGCCGGGAATAGAGCCTTTTAGTTCCAATTATTATAAAGCAGGATTATCCAAAGGAAATTTCATGCGGAAAAATAAATACCTTGATGTTTTGTTAACAGAAAAAGGAATAAATAATGAAGATACCTGGAGAAGCATTATGCTCAACGGAGGAAGTGTACAGCATTTGAAAGAATTATCCTATGAAGAAAAACAAATCTTCAAAACCTTTAAAGAAATAAGCCAGCTCGAGATAATACAACAGGCCGCAATCCGGCAAAAATATATAGACCAGGCCCAATCATTGAATTTGAATATTCCTGCAGAATTACCGGTTAAAGAAGTAAACCGGTTAATCATAGAAGCCTGGAAATTAGGAGTAAAAACCTTATACTACCAAAGAAGTCAAAGTGTGGCAAAAGAAATGGTCGTAAATCTGGTCAGTTGCAGCAGTTGTGAATCATAGATTATTGTAAAAGATTCCCTAACAGGGATTAGTTTTTCAGATGAAATCAAACATAGAATATCCTGAAAAATTAATCCCTGCTATCTTTTTTTAAATATTTTACATAAAAAAAGGAAACCCTCTTTGCCATATAAAATATTTTTTTTACCTTTGTAAAGTGAAACGAGTAGGTGGTGTGTTTCATGAAACTAACTTTAAGTTCATTTATATTCTATGATGGATTATTATAAAACACTAGAAGTTGCTCCGTCTGCTAGCTATGATGACATAAAAAAATCATACAGACGTTTAGCATTGAAATACCATCCTGATAAAAATTCAGGAAATTTTGAAAGCCACAGGTTGTTCACAGAGATTAATCAGGCTTATAGAATACTATCTAGCGAAGAATCTCGCAAGCGGTATGATTCTACGTATAGAATTAGAATGAGACCGGTGACCCCTCAAGTATTTTTACAGAAATTCAGAGATATAAGAAATTTTGTTTCCAGTCGTGGGAAAAGCAAAATAAGTCAGGCTGCTTTGTTGAGAGCATTGACTAATTTATTGTCTGACAGCAATATCGAATATCTCTCTTCAAAATCTAACGAAGACATTAATCAACGGATTGTGGAGGAAGTATTAAAATGTTGTGATTTTCTTCCTTCTGCCGATGTGGAAAAAGTGACGGACAGACTTCTACTTTTGTCCGGCTCAAATAAAAAAATTACACAAAAAATACATACGTATATTGAAAATCATAAGACTTTTAAAGAAAGTTTTATAGAAGCATTGGCAACCATAACCCATAAGGTGACGACATTTTTTAATTAATCTGTAAAAACCTTATTGAAAGATAATCAAATGATTCTTTTGTTAACGCAAAAGAATCATTTTTTGTTTAAAATAATGGCCTGTTTATTGAATGTATAGTAATAGAAAATAAAATTGTTTTTTAAAGAACTCACATGGGGAAGAGACAAGATTGGATATAAGGAAAATAATTTATAAATTCGGAAAAATAAAACTATGCGAAAAAGACTTTTGTTGCCATTACTGATTATATTTTTAGGAGGAGTTCACGAATTTTCTGCTCAAAGCAAAGTTCCAGCTAAAGAAAGCTCCGTAAAATACAAAAAACCGCCATTGATTTATGGGCCTAAATCTGCCGCTAAAATTAAAAACTTATTTTTTACGGGTACAGGATTTAAATTACCAGAAACCGTATCTTCTATAAATACCATTGCAGGTTACACCAGTTTTGAGCCTATTGAAGGAGCCGGAAATATTTACACCTGGGATTTTACCAACGGGTTTCAGATCAGTGCCATTTCAGATGCAGGCGGAACAGCTGGTGCTACTGATAAAATTGCTTTGGTGAGTTTTAATCATGGAAATTTAAATTCTGTGGAATTGGGTAATACCATAACCTTACGTAAATCTACACTTTCATCCATC
Source organism: Apibacter sp. (assembly GCA_031548225.1). Taxonomy (GTDB): domain Bacteria; phylum Bacteroidota; class Bacteroidia; order Flavobacteriales; family Weeksellaceae; genus Apibacter. The sequence continues at coordinate 3,001 of JAVBRH010000123.1, read as the reverse complement.
CAAAAACTATATCCCAATAAACTGGTAAAATTTAAGACCGCAAAACTTCCCACCTATAAAATGAATACAGGCTCGGTATATGCCACTTTCTATTTTGATGAAAATAACCTATTAACAAGTTTTTCCATCTCTGATTATGATCTGGAAATTTAAAATTTTTAAACACATAAATTTTATGAAAAAGATACTGGGCTTTAGTGTTTTATTTCTCATATCCAATGTTTTATGGGGACAAAAATCTAATGAAACAATACAGGAAGAACAAAAAAAAGCTTCACAATGGGTGGATTCCGTATATAATTCTTTGTCCTTAGAAGATAAAATAGCCCAATTGTTTATTGTAGCGGCTTATGTTAATAAAGATGCTCAACATATAGAAGAAGTAAATAAACTGGTTTCCAAAGAACATGTAGGAGGGTTAATCCTGATGCAGGATGATGCTTTAAAACAGGTTCAGTGGGTAAACCAGCTGCAAAAACAATCGAAAGTACCTTTGCTGATAGGAATTGACGGGGAATGGGGATTGGCACAGCGCTTTACGGGAACCGTAAAATTTCCCTGGGCTATGACCTTAGGAGCCATAACCAATGATAGTCTGGTCTATGAAACAGCAAAACAAATAGCTATCCATTGTAAAAGGGTAGGAGTGAACTGGGATTTTGCTCCGGTAGTAGATATCAATGTAAATCCGAACAATCCGGTTATAGGAAACCGTTCCTTCGGATCGGACAAGAATAACGTAACACAAAAAGCTCTGGCTTATATGAGAGGGTTACAGAGTCAGAATATACTCTCGTCAGCTAAACATTTTCCCGGACATGGAGATACGGATGTGGACAGTCATTTATCCCTTCCGGTGTTGAATCATACCAAAGCAAGATTTGATACTCTGGAATTATATCCGTATAAAAAACTGATAGAGCAGAATGTAGATGGAATTATGGTCGCCCATTTGAATGTTCCTGTGTTTGAAAAGGATATGAAAGTCCCGGCATCCTTATCGTACAATATAATCACTAAGTTATTGAAAGAAGAATTAGGATACAAAGGAATGATCATAACAGATGCCCTTAATATGCAGGGAGTAGCTAAGAACTATCCTTATGGAGAGATGGACTATTTAGCCTTTAAAGCGGGAAATGATATTCTTTTGTTTTCATACGGAGTAGCTGTGGGAAAACAGAAAATCAAGGCAGGAATTGAAAACGGAGATATTCCTATGAGCCGTTTGGAGGAAAGTGTGAAAAAAATCTTATATGCCAAATATCACTCAGGGTTAGGGAAAGGATTTACTCCTGTTTCCGAAGAAAACCTGATGAGCGACCTTAATGATGAAAATTCGGATAAATTAAAAGAAAAATTGTTCAGGGCAGCATTAACCGAATACAAATCAACTCATAAAAATTTTCCTTTAAATGAGAAGAAGCATTATCTGTTTTTGCCATTAGAGGACGGGGATTACCAGACTTTTTACTCAGAGTTGAAGAAAAGGTTTCCCACTGTGCAACAGGTTAGTTTAGCAGATCTAAATTCAGAGAAATACAACCCTAAAAAGTATGAGTTAATTATAGGTATTCATAAAGATACGGAAACTACTGTATATTATTCCTACAAATTAACCCAGACCTCTAAAAATGCCCTTTCAAACCTGTCTAAAAAATATGCGGTTACCTTATGCGATTTTGTTAGTCCCTATAGTTTAAACGAATTAGACCTTTCTTATTTTAAAAATATACTATTGGCTTACCAGAACAACAGTTATACACAAAAATCTATTGTAGATGTACTGGACGGAACTATAAAAGCCGAAGGAAAACTCCCGGTGAAAATCGTTGAAAATAGTAAAAAGTAAGAAGATATTAGAAAATAGGTAAAAGATTTTAGATTTCAGATTCTAATACATTCAAGTCTTGTGTCTTGTGTCTCATCTTTCTTTTACCAAAACCTCATTTTCATCTATATGGGAATGAGGGTCCATATAATACAATTTCCCCTCCCTTACTTTAAAATGGAGATTGTACTGGTCTAAAGAAATAACGGAATCGTTTCCATTCCAGGTATATTTTCCACTGGCGGTCACTATACTGTTGGCTGTTTTTATTTCGTCTGACAGATGTAAAATCAGAGAATAGGTATTGTTTTCTTTTAAAGTCAGTTCGGCGCTTTCACAGTCATCACAGGAGATTTCTCCCTTATAGACACCTTTTATATCCGAAGGGCTTTCAGAATTTTGAGATAAAGAATCTGTAGCCGGATTATTGCCGGAAACCGCTGAATTTTCTGATTGTTTATTACATCCTGTAACCAGAATTAACATACCAATTGCTGTTAAAAACTTTTTCATTGTTGATTTCATCTTTTAATTAAGTCAAAATAACTTATTAAATTAATCTGAGTTCGACATAACTACCAAGTGTAATTATTTGATTTTTAGATATATTTTTCTTTTTTCTTGATAAAAAAGAAACAAAAAATCAAGGCTTTGAGCAAATTTAGCTTGAAAAACTCAACGAAAAAGCTAAAATATTTGAACTCGCTTCGCTCAAACAGAAATATTTTTTAACGCTTTTTCCTTTCGTTTTTCTGACGCATTTGCTCAGAGGCCGGGTTGGAAATTTTGATTACAGTTTTTCAATTTTGTTTTTCTTTTTACTAATTATACCGAATACAGGTTAAATCATATTTCCGTATCAATATCAAAATGTTCCAGATAGTCACAAATCCGTTTCACAAAGGTTCCTCCCAAAAATCCGTCAATGACCCTGTGATCAAAAGTGTGAGACAGAAACATTTTATGTCTGATACCGATTACATCGCCCTGAGGAGTTTCTATGACCGCAGGTTTTTTAATAATGGATCCGACAGCCAATATCGCTACTTCCGGCTGATTGATAATAGGAGTTCCGGCAATGTTCCCAAAACTTCCAATATTGGAAATAGTGTAAGTTCCGCCTTTAACATCTTCCGGTTTTAATTGGTTATTTCTTGCCCTTTCGGCCAG
>JAVBRH010000214.1:0-2968 GCA_031548225.1 Apibacter sp. | reverse complement strand
ATAATATCATTATTGAAAAAAACTTTGTCAGCAGTGACGGCCTATCTACTTCTCCTTTGAATTATGATGATGGTATCATTGATCAATGGACATGAAAAGTATTTATCGATAAACCACCTTTCGTTTTCGTATTTCAATATTCTTCCTTTGGATGTCCGTTTATTTCGGTTATAGACAAATCAAATGAAGACATTTACATCAATTGTGATAACCGGCATTAATGCTCATAGAAATTAATTTAACATTTACGACAATGAAAAACAAAGTCATACTATTTTTATTTTTTATACCTATAAGTATCGTTTGTTATGCACAAAATATAATAGATGCAATTTTTGAGAATGTCATAGAAATTAGAGATAATAATGTGATAACAAACGGAATAGATTATCTTTTTACTCTTTCAATTCCTAAAACCAATACAACACCTGTTATTTTTATTTCAAAAGAAATACCTTCTTATCTGCTTTCAGATATCTACCCTGAATTTTCAAAAATAATCGTTGTCACGCCTAACTGGAAATACTATCGGGAATCTTCTGGTAGAAGGTTATCGAAAGGGGTACTCTCTGTTGAATTTGAACCTATTGCCAGTTCTGTAATTTATGAATTTCAAAGAAAAAACGGAATTTCAAAGAAAGACAGTCTTGTATTAATGGGATATTTTCCTGAAATGAAGTTTACAGAAGCGGATAAACTCAACAAAGATGAAATGGAAGTTTATTATAAAGAAGATTACGGTTCTACATGCTGTCCGAGAGATCCGCAATGGGATAATGACACAAGCAGAGAAGAATTTATAACCTATTTTGAAAAATTCAATAACGTAAAAATAACAGATACTTATGTTAAATCTGGGGGAAAAGAAGGAGAAGCAAGTTATTATTATACATTAAACGGACTTTCTGATGAATTAAAATTGAGTTTTATATTGGAACGCAATTACTATCGGATAATTAACAGAGCCGCTAGAAAGATTAGGAAAATACCAAAAATATATACACCTACTATTATTGACAATAGTAAAATGAAAAAAGTATAAAAAAGAGACAATTGTAATGACAAAAAATACCATGATAAAAATTATTTATCTGATGATGTTTTTACCGTTTTTGAGTTCATGCGACAAAAATCACAAAATAGAGAATGATTATGTAATTACATCAATACCTGAAGATTACCATGATGTAACAGATAAAAGCAAAAATGATATCTTATATGTTGTAAAATTTCAGAATTTTAATGATAAAGCAAACAACGGAGGCCTGCAAAGCATCCTTTCAATAGATAATATACAAGACCTGACTATCCTGCCAAACTCTCAGACTGTAAAAGAGTTTACTCCCATAGAAATACTAACGTCACGACTTAAAATAATAGAGGAGGAAACAAGAAATCCCGATTTCGGGTGGAAGAATTTCCAGATCATGGAACAACCCAAAGAAATAAATTTTAAAGGTTATAAAGCAGCAGAATCAACATTTACTGTAACTGAAAAATATCAGGGACAAACCATTGACAGGAAAATAAAGCGAATGGTTGTTTTTGTGAAAAATGATTTATGGAATATCGTTATAGCACCAAGAGAAACCTCAACTTACAACGACGAATTGAAAGAATTTGAGAATATTTTAAATAATATGAAAATAAAATAATGACAAATAATTTCGTAACCGGAATATCAATATTTTCGCTATTAGAGGAATTAAACCAGATATTCGATCAGTTTTTCCAGAGTCATTCCCCGGGAGCCTTTCAGTAAAATATTTTTAGCAGAGATTTTTTCCGTTTTCAAATATTCTTCCATATCTTTAGTAGAAGAGAATTTTTTAACGTTAGTATGATGATTGGAAGTTTTAAAGAAATTTTCTCCTATCAGGTAAATAAAATCAAAATGTAAATTCTCCGCTAAATCTGCTATTTTCTGATGTTCTGCGGCAGAATCTTTTCCCAGTTCGAACATATCTCCGATAATAACGGTTTTACTTCCTTCAAAAGAAGAGAAGTTTTTTAAGGAAACTTCCATACTGCTGGGATTGGCATTGTAGGTATCCAAAACGAGAGTAATTCCGTTCTTTTATACAATCTGGGATCTCTGATTTTCAGGCTGGTAACTTTCAATTCCTCGCTTAACCTGTTCCGGAGTCAGCCCGTAATGAAAACCTAAAGCAGCGGCAGCACAGATATTGGCAAAATTATAACTTCCGGTAAGCTGAGAATTAATCGTCATATCTTGGTAGCCAACACTTACCCGGTAGTTTTTTTCTTCGAGCAGAGAGAATGTATAAGTTCCCTGAGATCCGAAAGTAACCCTTTCCATGTCCTGCGTCAGTTCTACCTGTTTAGGATCGTCTGTGTTGACCAGAGCTGTCCGGTTAAACTCCCGGAGAAAAGCATAAAGTTCGGATTTTCCTTTAATCACTCCCTCTTCACCGCCGAATCCTTCCAGATGCGCTTTTCCGAAGTTGGTAATATATCCTATATCCGGTCGGGAAATTCCTGCCAGTAATTCAATTTCCTTCAGATGATTGGCACCCATTTCTATAATGACAATTTCATGTTCCGGTTTAATGGAAAGAATAGTCAGAGGAACTCCAATGTGGTTGTTCAGGTTTCCCTGAGTATATAGTACCTGAAATTTTTCTTTAAGTACAGCAGCCATTAACTCTTTGGAAGTGGTTTTCCCGTTGCTTCCCGTTAGCCCGATTACCGGAATGTTCAATTGCTTTCTGTGATGACGTGCCAGGTTTTGCAGGGTAAACAAAGTGTTTTCAAAATAAAAAATCCCTTTTTCCGGATTGGAGAATTCTTCTTCATCTACCACCGCAGCCAATGCTCCGTTTTTAATAGCCTCTTCTGCAAAAAGATTTCCATTGAAATTATCTCCTTTCAGGGCAAAGAATAAATCGCCTTTAACAATTTTCCGGGTGTCCGTGTTTACTTTGGCCGCCTGAAGGTATATAGAATA
>JAVBRH010000070.1:0-5801 GCA_031548225.1 Apibacter sp. | reverse complement strand
AAAACAGTATGAACAAACGAAAGCTAATTACGAGTCTTGTCTGGAAAGGAATGCTGATAAAGACCGAACCATTGCAACTTTACAGGAAAGAAACAACTCTTTGGATCAGCAAATGGATTTGATGAGAAAGCAGAATGAAACCCTTCAACTAAGTTTAGCAGATTGTATGGCTACAGGTAAAGCCGGTAGTGTAAATATAGAAAAGTTAATCGGCCAAATCAAAGAATCTAACGACTATATCAAACGTTTAACAGAAGCCCGGGCAAAAAACGACTCTCTTAATTTAGCCCTGTCCAACAAACTTAAACGGTCACTTGACAACTTAAATGACAGTGATGTGGATGTTCAGGTTCAGAAAGGTGTGGTATTCATTTCTTTATCTGATAAAATGTTATACAAATCCGGAAGTTATGAGGTTTTACCTTCTGCAGAAAATGTACTGGATAAAGTGGCTAAAATCATTAACGATTATAAGGACTATGACATTCAGGTACAAGGATACACCGATACGGATCAATTCAAGAGCGGTGCTGCCGGATGTATAAGAGACAACTGGGATCTGTCTGTAATGAGAGCTACCTCTATTGTTAAATTACTTCAAACCAAATTTGGAGTTGACCCTGCAAGAATGTTAGCCGGAGGACACGGAGAGTTCCAGCCGAAAGTGGCTAATGATACTTCTGCAAACAAATCCATAAACAGAAGAACTGAAATTGTTATTCTTCCTAAACTGGATCAGTTTATGCAGCTGATGGATCAAAAAATGAAATAAAAACAAAGAAAATATTTCACACAAAAGAGCCTCAAAATGAGGCTCTTTTGATTATAAAAACTTATTAACATCTCTTTTCGCTCAAAAAAAAATTTTTACCTTTGTTATTCAAAATTTAAAAACATAAAAAATGGAAATAGCGGGAAGAATTAAGCTGATTTCTGATATTCAAACTTTCGACAGCGGATTCAGAAAAAGAGAAGTAGTTATTACAACAGAAGAACAGTATCCTCAACATATTTTAGTAGAATTACTGGGAGACCGGGTAGATATTATCAATCCCTTTAATGTAGGTGAGGATGTTAAAATATCTATCAACATACGAGGAAGAGAATGGGTAAATCCGCAGGGAGAAACCAAATATTTCAACAGTATTACCGGATGGAGAATAGAAAAATTACAACCGGAATCTTCCATGCCGCAGGGAAGTCCCGCAATGCAGCAGCAACCTGCCGAAGTTACTCCTACCCCGGCTCCGGCCCCTATGCAGGAAGATGAAGACGACGATTTACCATTTTAGTTTCGAATTAAAGATCAATTCCTTTCTAATCATAAAAAGCACCTCACCGGGTGCTTTATTATTTACTCATGATTTGGCTGACAGATAAAATAGAGTTCCCTGATGTTAAAAAAGCAGATTCCTATGGATTGCTTGCCTTAGGGGGAGATCTTTCTCCGGAACGGCTTCTTTTGGCCTATAAATCAGGAATATTCCCCTGGTATAACCCCGGCGAGATTATTCAATGGTGGGCTCCCGATCCCAGATTTGTTCTTTTCCCTCAGGATATCAAAATATCAAAATCAACCCAAAAACTTTTAAAAAACAACTACTTTCAATTTACCGAAAACCAATGTTTCAAAGAAGTGATTACCTGTTGTTCTTCCATACAAAGAACCGGTCAGGGAGGCACCTGGATCACGGATGAAATGATCGATGCTTATTGTCTGTTACACGAAAAAGGTCTGGCAAAAAGCATAGAAGTCTGGAAAGATAAAGAACTGGCCGGAGGCTTTTACGGCATAGATCTGAAAACGGTTTTTTGCGGGGAAAGTATGTTCTCCAAAATAAGCAATGCTTCTAAATGCGGGTTTACCCATTTTGTCACTCAATATACCCATAAATATGAAATAATTGATTGTCAGCTTTATACTCCTTACTTAGAACAACTGGGAGCCCGGGAAATTCCTTTTGAAAAATTCAGGGAATATCTTAATTCCAACGAAGTTAAAAATTTGCATTTCAAATAATAAATACCTATTTTTGCACGCTAAAATATAGACAGTTATGTCAATTAAAAGAAAGAAAAAGAAAGAAGTCCATTCCACAACCAAAGATGTTCTTACCTCGGCAAATGAATTTGCCACTTCAGGTGAGAAATTTCTGCAGAAATATGCCAAACCCATAGGAATTTTATTTGGGGTGGTAATTATTGCTGTTTTGGGGTATGTAATTTATGATAACTATGTAGTTGCTCCTAAAAATACAGAAGCTGCAGATTTAATGGTGGATGCTCAAAACCTATACTCAGAAGGAAAAACCGAACAGGCTTTAGGAGGAAAAGCGGGCGGTATCTCCGGTTTTGTGGACATTGCCGAAGAGCACAGCGGTACTAAAGCCGGGAAACTGGCCTATCTTTATGCGGGCGTAACCGAGTTTAAAAAAGGAAACTATCAAAAAGCCCTTGAATACTTTCAAAGTTTCGATTCTCCCGATAAAGACCTTAAAGCGATAAAATACGGAGCTATTGCAGACACCTATGCAGAGTTGAACAATACAACCGAAGCATTGAATTATATGACTAAAGCTGCCAATGAAAGCACCAACGGGGCAACTGCTTACCAGTTCAACAAAAAAGCCGGTATCTTAGCCATGTCCCTAAATCAAAATGAAAAAGCTCTGGAATTTTTCCAGGCCATTCACGATAAATATCCGGATGTAGATCAAAGCGGAGAAGTGGATGCTTATATAGAAAGATTAAAATACGCAACAGGAAAAGAATAATGGCAACAATTAACCTGTCGGTTTACGATAACGAAAAATTACCCAATGCCGAAACTTTCCGTTTCGGTATTGTTGTTTCTGACTGGAATTCAGAAGTTACCTATAACATGCATAAAGGAGCTATGGAAACCTTCCTGGATTTAGGAGCAAAGGAATCACATATAGATTCCGTATTTGTTCCCGGTGCCGTAGAGCTTATATACGCGGCCTCCCGGCTGTGTAAAAAAGAATACGATGCCGTAATAATTATCGGTTGTGTGATCCGCGGAGAAACCGCTCATTTCGACTATGTATGTAAAACCGTTACGGACGGAGTAACTTATTTAAACACCCATACAGATACTCCCGTCATATTCTGTGTTTTAACGGATAATACCCTTCAGCAGTCACTAGACCGAAGCGGAGGAAAATTAGGCAATAAAGGTATTGAAGCTGCTGTAACTGCTGTAAGAATGGCTCAATTAAAAAACACCATTTAACTTTACACCTGTATAGTATTACCTAACAACAGGAGCAGTAGGAAATGCCTGATCCTTTTCCGCTTTTTTCTCCCCATTGATAATGGTATTATCCTCCTTTTTCAAATTCCGGAATCTTCCAAAATTATAAGATAATTTAAAATAAAACGTCCGGTAGTCATTCTCCTGATAAAAAGAAGTATTCAGGTTATGATTGAACATATCGGCACTGATCCGGTTTGAATTAAACAAATTATCCGCTCCAAAGGAAGCTTTCCATGTTTTATTGTGAAAAGTCTTGCTTAACTCTATATTTGAGTAATTGAACGATTTATTAGCTTTGTAAACCCTGAAATAACCCTTGTCTGTACTGAACATATAGAATATGGTCAGTTTAAAATCTTTAGGAAGTACGATCTGGGAATAGAAATTAAAAAACCAGATAGGCTCGACCTTGTCCGGATAAAAATAATCATCCAGCTTATAGTAATTATACATCCCGTAAAAATAAAGAAAGCTCATTTTATCAGGATTCATAGGTTCTTTAAAGAAATTCTTTCCTTTAATCAATAACCGGAAAGGAATAGGAATCCCCAATGCAATATTGTAACTTCTCATACCGTTATAATTCCGGTAAGTCTGATTTACAATCAGTGAATTATCTTCCGTTTCAAAAGACCTCAGGCTGATATGTTTGGAATAGGTATATTGAAAACTCAATTTCAGGTAATTAAATGCACTTATGGACATTTCATAATTATCATAAAAATCAGGCTGTAAATATTGATTTCCCGAAGAAGTATTAAACTGATCAAAATAACCGGTAATATTAGGATCCAGGTTTGCATAGGAAGGAAGAGAGATACTTTTTCTGTAAGAAGCATTCAGGTTAACAATCGGAGAGATCTTATACAATAAACTGGCTGAAGGGTATAGCTGATCGAGGTCTGTATTTACTTTTCTATCCGTTTGTTCCACCCTGCTTTTATACTGAAGGTTTTCATACCGTAAGCCTGCTGTAACACTCAGCTTCCCGATATTTTTTGTAGCCTCTGCATACAAAGCATATTGATATTCATCATAATTAAAATCCAGACTGTTTTTATATGCTGGATTATCAAACGATACAGGAATACTGCTGAGAAGATCATATTTGCCTAAACTATGGGAATTGGAAATAGAATATTTACCTCCGGCATTTAATGTTAAATCTATTTTTTTGAACGGAATTTCAAAGTTAGGCTTCACATAAAAATTGTTGTATCTCATATCCACATCACTTAAAGAATAAAGACCTGTACCCAGATTATTCTGTAAGCCTTTGTTTAGTGTATTGTTAGAAAAATGAGAATAGTAAGCAGTAATATCAAAGTTTCGTCCCAGACTGTCCAATCCGGTTTTATATCTCACTATGATTTCATTGTTCGTATTTTCATTGCCCACTACGGAATTATTTATAAGATTAATGGGAACCAGGGTATTGCTACTGTTGGATTCTCCTGTATAATAAACCGTATTATTGGCATAACTGAAATTATAATTAATCCATAAATTGCTTTTATCATTCAGCTTAATATTAGCAGAAGGCCGGAAAAAATAAAAACGGTTATAGTTTCTTTCTTTATTCTCCTGACTAAAGAATACGGAAGGGGTAAAATAAGTAAACTCCCGGTTATAAACAGATTCCCTGTCCCATTCCCGGTAATTAAAACCCCCATTAAACTGTAAACTAACGTTCTTAATCCTGGTATTCAAACTTACCGAAGGAGAAATCTTGTTATTCCGGTTGAAGCGGTAATTTAATGTTGCACTTCCGTTTAACCCCGTCAAAGCTCTTCCGTTCGTAACAATATTGATTATCCCTCCTGCCGTATTTGCTTCATAAGAGGCTCCGGGGTTATTTATAATTTCAATTTTTTCAATGGAACTGGCAGGAAGGCTTTGAAGCAGGTTTTCCAGGTCATTGCTTGACAATCCCGTAGGAGAATTATCTATGTAAACAGCCATGGTTTTTCCATTTGCAGTCAGTTCTCCTCCGTATCCCCTGATTACTCCTGGAAGTTTTTTTAAGGCATCCTCCGTACTCCCTCCGGATAAAAAATCATTATCCTTTACCAGATAAGAAGTTTTATTAGCATCAGCAACGACAAACCTTTTACGCATTCCTGTAATGGTAACTTCATCCAGTTCTTTTTCCTTTTTAGAAACGGACTCTTTCTTTGTCAAATACACTTCACCCAGATCCAGTGAATCCCCGGTTTGTTCGGTTACTTCAAAATCCAGCATTTCTAGCTCATAACCTTCTACTGTTATAATCATCCTGTATTTCCCCGGAATTTCCGGAATGGTATATATATCGGTACACAAAGCAGAAGTGAAATTTTTTATTTCTTTACATCCCAGATCATCACAATGTTGAAACTGGATATTTTTTTTCAGGCTATCCTGAAAGCAGGAAAACGTTTCAATATCCATTACTCTTACTTCCACCTTGAGATTTTGTGAAAAACCGCTTACAGAAAGAAAAATAAAAAACAAAATGAACCTAATATTCACGGTATTATAAATT
>JAVBRH010000066.1:0-5879 GCA_031548225.1 Apibacter sp. | reverse complement strand
AAATAAGAATAAGTAGTTTCTCTAAAAACATAATTTGATTCACTGTAGAGAATATCTTTATTTCCTTTCATATCCTGTTTTTCCTGAGAAAATAAAAATGCAGAAGATAAAAAAGAAAGTATAATAATAAAAGTCTTCATGGTCTGTAATAATTATTAGGTTACTACTCATGTAGACGATTAAGAACGATTAATATTTTAATCCCTGATGGATTATTTAGAATAAGATTGGAAATATTCTTTTTTGAAGAGGCTTATATCCTATACTAAAATTAGGTCAAATGTACTAATTTTAATAACTGGATGATAGAATAACTGAAGTTAGGAGTAAGACGTAAGGTTTACGAATTACGATTTTAATAGTTATTAATTAGCACATTAGCTAATTCTAAAATCAACAATCGTAATTCGTAAATCTAAAATTTCGTGTCTAATTCTTAGATAGAGCTTGAGTAAGTTGAGGTATTATCTGTTTTTTTCGGGAAACCACTCCCGGAAGGAAGGCCTCATCTTTTTCCAGTTTTACATCGAAAGCCTTTTCCGCTGCCTGAGATGAAGTACCTAAGGCTATCACTTCGGAATTGCTGTTTAAAACATCGGTTATCACGAAAAAGAATAAGTCGTAATTGTTAGTAGAAATTTCCTTGTTAATAACGGTTACGATTTCTCCTTTTTTGGAAAGGACATCATTGAAATCTATAGTGTTTACTTGAGCAACCCGGACTTTTTTACCATCTACTTCAAAAGACTTGGCATCCATGGAAATAAGTTGTTCTGGTGTCTTGCCGGAAAGATTGGTTCCCGCTTTCAGCAATTCCAGCCCGTATGATTCCAGTTCCACACCTGCAGTCTTAGCTAATTCCTGAGCAGCCTTTTTATCTTCTTCTGTACAGGTAGGAGATTTGAATAATAAAGTATCGGAAATGATGGCGGAAAGCATAAGTCCGGCAATATTCGGAGGAATTTCAATTTTCTGTTCCTTGTATAATTTAAGGATAATAGTCTGGGTACATCCTACCGGCTCGGCACGATAATATAAAGGGTTTATAGTCTGGAAATTACAAATCCGGTGATGGTCTATTACAGCCAGAATGTTAAGTTCGGAAATATCTGAAACTGCCTGTTGAAACTCATTATGATCTACCAGCATTACCTCTTTTGTCTCATCGGAAGCCCGGGTAATAACTCTGGGAGCCGGTGTTTTAAAATGATTTAATGCAAATTGAGTCTCTTCATTGGGTTTATCTAAAGCAACTGCTTCCGTATTCTTGCCTAAAGCGTTTTGTAAGTAAGAAAGGGAAATAGCAGAGGTTATAGAATCCGTATCAGGGTTCAAATGTCCTATAATTAATATTTTACTCATGACGATTATGATTAGGTAGTTTACTTATTATATAAAATAGGTTGCTATTTTATAATGATTGCAAATATACATTTTTTTGAAAAAAGATTATATAACGTTGAATAGTTCTGAAAAATATTCTTATACTTCATTTATTTATTATTTGCCAGATACTAATTTTTAAATTCACCAATTCTTTTCTATTTTTGCAAAACAGTTAGAATCAATAAAGTTATGTTTCAGAATTTACAGGATAAATTAGATAAAGCCTTACACAACATTAGCGGCCGGGGCAAGATTACGGAAATTAACATTGCAGAAACCGTAAAAGAAATCCGGAGAGCTTTGGTAGATGCCGACGTTAGTTATAAGGTAGCTAAGGATTTAACAAAAAGGATTCAGGATAAGGCACTCGGACAAAATGTATTGTCCTCACTTACTCCGGGACAGTTGATGGTTAAGATCGTACATGATGAACTGGCGGATTTAATGGGAGGGGAAAATGTAGGGATCAATTTATCAGGAAATCCGAGCATTATTTTAATTGCAGGGTTACAAGGTTCCGGAAAAACTACTTTTTCAGGAAAATTAGCCAGTTACCTTAAAAATAAAAAACAGAAAAAAGTTCTTCTGGTAGCCTGTGATGTTTACCGTCCGGCGGCGATAGACCAGTTAAAAATTCTCGGGGAGCAGATAGGAGTGGAAGTATATTCCGAAGTTGAAAATAAAAATCCGGTGGAGATCTCCAGGAATGCCATAGATTACGCTAAACAAAACAAATTCACAGCTGTAATCATAGATACTGCCGGTCGTCTGGCAATAGATGAAGCCATGATGAATGAGATTAGGAATGTCTATCAGGAAGTAAAACCACAGGAAACGCTTTTTGTTGTGGACTCTATGACCGGACAGGATGCAGTTAATACAGCCAAAGCCTTTAATGAAGTGCTGGATTATGAAGGAGTGGTTTTAACAAAATTAGACGGGGACACCCGGGGTGGGGCAGCCTTAACCATCAGGACTGTTGTGGAAAAACCGATTAAGTTCATATCCACAGGAGAAAAAATGGAAGCCCTGGATTTATTTTATCCGGATCGTATGGCAGACCGGATATTGGGAATGGGAGACGTGGTTTCTTTGGTTGAGAGGGCACAGGAGCAGTTTGATGAGGAAGAAGCAAGAAAACTTCAAAAGAAAATAGCAAAAAACCAATTCGGTTTTGATGATTTCCTGAAACAGATCAAACAGATTAAGAAAATGGGGAATATGAAAGATCTGATGGGAATGATTCCGGGAGCGGGAAAAGCTTTGAAGGATGTAAATATAGATGATGATGCATTTAAGCATATAGAAGCTTTAATCTATTCCATGACTCCGGAGGAAAGAAGAAATCCCGCCCTTATTACTACTTCGAGAAAAAACAGGATAGCTAAAGGAAGCGGCAGGGATTTGCAGGATGTTAATCAGCTTTTAAAGCAGTTTGAACAGATGAGCAAAATGATGAAAATGATGCAGACTCCACAGGGAAGAATGATGATGCAGGCTATGGCTAAGCAGATGGGAGGAGGAAAATCGTTATAGTAATATAAATTTTAGATATTTAAGATTTTATTTAACCGATTAGGCTAAAAAAAGTCAATGTTGTTTTCCTATATAGATTAAGAGCTCTCCCTGAGAGTAAGAAATAGTAACCGTATCTTTATCCGCGACGTTTCGGGTACCTACACGTTTAGGGAAATTCAGGTCTTCTTTATTTAAAGGAAATTTCAATCCGTGGGTAATAACTCCCTTTGCTTCAAAAAAAGGAATAAGGGAAATGATTTTTCCTTTTACCCGATCAAGCCGTGTTTGCTTATCGGAGAAGAAAAATAAAGAATGATCATCGTGAAAATAAATCCTTAACCGGTCTTTAAATAAAAGAGCGGTGGCAAGATTGCCTATGAAATGGTCACTCTCCTTTCCCGTACCCCCATAAACATCTATTTCAGTAATCCCTTTTTCTATCAATATTTCCAATGCTTTATGAAAGTCCGTATCGTTCTGATCCGGTGTATGAATCATTTCAAGATCCGAAGGGATTTTAGTGTGTTTTATACTGTCCATATCCCCGGAAATATAAGAAATAGGCAGGGATAATTTTCTTACATACCGTGTGTAGGCTCCGTCTGTACAGGTAATTAAAGAATAAGAACTTAAATCGGAGGGGATTTTTTTCGGTTTTTTTCCGTTTATAAAAAGTAAGGCTTTACTCATTGGGAGTCCAGGGTGTTTCTTTTTCACCGTCCAATGCCCCAAGATACCGGGCAAGTACAAAAAGATAATCAGATAAACGATTTAAATACTTATGGCATAAAGGACGTATTTTCTCGGTTTCACCCAAAGTAATTACACTTCTTTCCGTTCTTCTGCAAACAGTCCGGGCTATATGGGAAGTAGAAGTGGCTACACTTCCGGTAGGAAGTATAAACTGAGTGAGCGGAGGCAGCTTCTCTTCCATTTGGTCGATCCAGGTTTCCAGTGATTCAATTTGTTTTTCGGAAATTAGGCAGGAAAGTCTCGGTTTTCCATTAGCCAGCATCATTTTATCTTCCGGAGTGGCAAGTTCTGCACCCAGGTCAAACAAAGCATTTTGAATGATTTGTAATTGTTTGTCAACTTCCCTGTGTGAATTGTGGCTTCTGATTAGTCCGATATAAGAATTTAACTCATCTACTTCCCCATAGGAGTGAATACGGATATTGTTTTTAGGTACTCTCGTCCCTCCATATAAAGAAGTAGTTCCTTTATCTCCCGTCTTGGTATAAACTTTCATCTTAACTGTTTTTAAAGTTTTTTAAATGTACTAAATTTATTTTAAGGAATCAATGAATTGTTTTGCTCTGATCTCTGCCCATGAAAAATGAGAGTTTTTTAGGGAAAAACCTACATGCCCGCCATATTTCGGTTTTTCAAAATAAATATTAGGATTGGGAATTTCGTATTGGTCTAAAAAATTTTCTTCAGTCAGGAAAGGATCGTTTTCTGCGTTTATAATCAAAGTTGGTATTTGTATATTATCCAAAACATATAAAGGAGAAACTTTTTGGTAGTAGTCTTCTTTATTTTTAAATCCGAATAAAGGAGCGGTAAAATAGTCATCCAGTTCATCAAAAGATTTTACCGCTTTCATTTTTTCCTTATCGAATATTTCAGGAAACTGATTGTGCTTATGTTTTAGTTTACGTCTAAAGTCCAGCATAAAATTTTGCAGGTAAATATAATTGGAAGGTTTTTTAAAAGCCTTTACATTTGAGAGTAAGTTTATGGGAGTGGAAAAAGTGACACAAGCTTTAATCTGGGATGGGATTTTTATTTTTCCGATATAATTAAGGGAAACCGTTCCGCCCATAGAAAAGCCAATGAGATAAATATCTGAAAATCCCTTGTTAATAGCATGATTCACCACCTGGTTCATATCCTCAATGGTTCCCATATGATAAAGTTTGGGCAGGCGGTTTATTTCTCCTCCGCAACTTCTCTGGTTCCAGGCCAAAATGGAATATCCGTATTTATGAAAATAATCGGCACAACTGTTCGCATAGGTACGGCGGGAGTGCCCCTCCAATCCGTGTGAAATAACAATCAATTTATTAGAGGTATCTTCCTGTTTCCACCAGTCCAATAGTAAAAAGTCTCCGTCGCTGAGTTCCAGTCGTTCTCTCTGATAAGGAGGAATCGGATACTTTTTTATTGCTCCGGGAATGATAGTTGACAAATGGGCATTTTTATATAGGAAATTGTCAGGTTGATAACTTGATTCTTCAATAAATTGCATAAATCAAAGTTATGAAAGAAATTAATTTTTGTCAATTAGTTTTTTCAGAAATTTTTTCCGCTCTTTTTTTCTTTTGTAATCTTCATTTTTTTTCGTCAGGGAGTTTACGATCTCATTCTTGTCCTGGTCGGTAAGCTCTGCATATCTGCCTCCGATAATGGGAATCATTTCATCAGTCAGGGAAAGACGGATAAAGTTTTGGGTTCTTTCATCTAAAGACAGATTCCGAAAAGACATCCGGTTCAGATCGACGAGGGAAAACTCATATCCTGTACCGACTCTTTTTATCAGTACATTCCCGGGAGACAAGTCTTTAAACAGGATGGAGTCTTCATGTATTTTATGGATAAATTCAGTAAAACTTTCCAGGATAAATTTCCAGTCAGGGAAAGAATTTTTAGCTTCAATCAGTTCCCGGAAAGTGAAATCATAAGGATAGTATTCGGAAAAATAAAAGGAATGAAGGAGTTTTCCGTTTTGACTTTCCTCAAAGTAGGCGAGAGGCCGGGGAGTATTAATTCCTTTTGAAAGGAGAATTTCCGCATGGTGGAAAGACCGGGATGCCTTCGATTTTCTGAAATTATTGTAGATATATTGATTGAGTAAATGAGGTTTTTTAAACGATTTCACAGCTAAAGTTCCCAGTTTGGGAGTTTCTATTTTTCGTAAAGTATTCCTCTCTTTAAAGATGACATTTCCTGAATGATCAAAATTCCTGATAACA
>JAVBRH010000018.1:0-8198 GCA_031548225.1 Apibacter sp. | reverse complement strand
TATTTTTCCATTGATGAAAAAAATAATCAGGTAGAACTTACAGATAAAGGAATTGAATTCCTTTCCCAAGGTAATGAAGATCCTAATTTCTTTGTTTTGGAAGATTTGGGAACCGTATTTGCCGATATAGAAAATAAAAATCTTTCCAAGGAAGAAGAACATAAAGAAAAAGAAGAGTTTTTACGGTATTTTGCCATTAAATCCGAAAGAATACATTCCCTGAGCCAGTTATTAAAGGCTTATACTTTGTTTGAAAAGGATGTGGAATATGTAGTTATTGAAGGACAGGTAAAAATAGTGGATGAACAGACTGGCCGTATCATGGAAGGGCGTCGTTATTCAGACGGACTGCATCAGGCCCTGGAAGCTAAGGAAAGTGTGAAAGTAGAAGCAGCCACCCAAACCTTTGCTACCATTACCTTACAAAATTATTTCCGTATGTATAACAAACTTGCGGGAATGACAGGTACAGCGGAAACAGAAGCAGGAGAGTTTTGGGAAATCTATAAGCTGGATGTAGTGGTTATACCGACTAACAGAACTATTATTAGAAATGATAGACAGGATTTAGTTTACAAGACTAACCGGGAGAAATTCAACGCAGTGTTGAATGAAGTGGAAAGATTATCGCAGGAAGAAAAAAGACCCGTACTGGTAGGTACGACCTCTGTGGAAATTTCCGAGTTGTTAAGTAAGGCCCTGAGATTGAGAAAAATTCCTCACAATGTATTGAATGCTAAATTGCATAAAAAAGAAGCGGAAATTGTTGCAGAAGCAGGAAATCCGGGAGTGGTAACCATTGCGACCAATATGGCAGGGCGGGGAACGGATATCAAACTGATAGAAGAAGTAAAAGAAGCCGGAGGATTAGCGATTATAGGAACGGAAAGACATGATTCCCGCCGGGTGGACAGGCAGTTGAGAGGACGTGCCGGTCGTCAGGGAGATCCGGGATCATCCCAGTTTTATGTGTCTTTGGAGGATAACCTGATGCGTTTATTCGGCTCTGACAGAATAGCTAAAATGATGGATCGTCTGGGACATAAGGAAGGAGATGTAATTCAACACTCTATGATTACCAATTCCATAGAAAGAGCACAGAAGAAAGTGGAAGAAAATAATTTTGGTATTCGTAAAAGATTGCTGGAGTATGACGATGTAATGAACAAGCAGCGGGAAGTTATTTACAAAAGACGTAAAAATGCGCTTTTTGGAGAGAAGCTGAGTATAGATATCGCTAATATGATTTACGATACGGCGGCCCTGATTGTAAAAGATAACAAAGCAAACAGAAGTTATAAGAATTTTGAATTTGAGTTGGCTACTATCTTTGCTATGGATACCCCGGTAGATGAAACGGAGTTTAGCAGGCTGTCGGAAAATGATCTGATTGATAAGGTTTTTGAACAGGCAGAGACTAATTACAAAGAAAAACTGGAAAATACATCCAAACAGATATATCCGATTATTTCCAATGTTTATCTGGCTCAGGGAAATATGTATAAAAATATTTCCGTGCCGTTTACCGATGGAACTAAAGTATTGAATGTTACTACCAATCTTGAAGAGGCTTATAATTCCGAAGGAAAAGCGTTGTTACAGGATTTTGAGAAAGGAATTACTCTTGCTTTGATTGATGAAAACTGGAAAGAGCATTTACGTGAAATGGACGAAATGAGAAAATCCGTTCAGTCTGCTGTGTATGAGCAAAAAGATCCGTTAGTAATCTACAAACAGGAATCCTTTGCCTTATTCAGTGAAATGCTGGATAAAACCAATAAGGAAATTATTTCCTTCCTGTTTAAAGGAGGATTGCCGGATGCCCCGGAAGAATCTAAAATTGAACAGGCAAAAGAGGTAAAACAGAAAACGGTAGAAAGTCGGGATTTTGATGAAAATAAAACAGAGCAGGCTCAGGAAAAACCTGTTTCAGAACCTATTCGAGTGAATAAAATAGGAAGAAATGAAGCGGTAAACATTCGTAACCTGAGAACAGGAGAAGTAAAGACGCTCAAATTTAAACAAGCTCAAAACCTGATTGAAGAAGGAAGTTGGATCTTAATAGAAGAAGAGTAAAATAAAATAAATGATAAGAATAGGAAAGTGTCTTTTTTAAGGCACTTTTTTTATGTCTATTTGTTCTCCAGTTATAAAAGATTATAAATAACCCATAGCCATTCTTATATATTGAATGATAAGCATAACAATAGTAATTACAGCTATGGCTATAGGAATAATCCAGAAGTTGATTTTATTTTTAGAATTAAAATATAAAAAATAAGAGAGAATAAGTACTATTGCATTAAAAAGAGCTAAAAAATTTAATATGACAAACGCAATAGGGGCGTCTGGAGGACCATATTTATCCATATAGAACATAAATAGATAGCCCGCAAACTGAAGAAGCAGAACAATGATGGGAATGATGATTAACTTTTTCATAATATTATAATCAGGTACATTTTTCTTGCTCGAATACCCCAGGTTATCGGTTTAAGAGTTAATAAAGATAAATAAAAATAAGAAAAATATTTTGATTTTATGGATTCCGGATTTATTATACTTTAAGGTTTTTAAACTTCACTCATTGGCTTTTTAAATAAATTTAATAAATTTAACAATGAATTCGTTAGGACAGATCAGAGAGCAATTTGTACAAGGATTATCTTCTCAGTATTCTCCAAAAGAAATAGATATTATCTTTTATGCTCTGGCAGAAACCTATCTGCATAAAGATAAAAGCATGTTAAAACTCGGATTGCATGAACTTTTAGAAGAATCCGAATTAAAATCTCTATTATTTCAGAATGCTTTATTTCAGTTGATGGAAGGCAAACCTTACCAGTATGTAACAGGAAGTGTCCGGTTTTACGGTTGTGATATACTGGTAACTCCGGATGTATTGATTCCCCGTCCGGAAACGGAAGAACTGACGGATTGGATTGTAAAAGATACAGGAAATGAGAAGGTAAAAATTATGGATTTATGTTCCGGAAGCGCGTGTATAGGAATAGCCCTGGCAAAGAATCTTCCTAACTCTGTGGTTTCCGGATTGGAATTAAATGAAAAGGCCATAGAACTGGCAAAGAAAAATGCAGACATCAATCAGGTACAAATAGATTTTTTTCAGGCTGATTTATTAAACCCGGAAAAATTGATTTTTGAATCTCCTTTTGATATTTTGGTTTCTAACCCTCCTTATATCCGGGAATTTGAAAAAGCAGCTGTGGAAGATCGGGTATTGAAGTATGAGCCTTCAGAGGCTTTATTTGTACCGGACGAAAATCCATTGATTTTCTATCGGGAGATCATAGAATTTGCCCGTAAAAATTTGAAATCTACAGGGAAAGTGTATGTAGAAATTAATCAGGAACTGGGAGAAAAAACCAAGGACTTATTTCTTACCTGTTTTGATATGGTTGAATTAAAACAGGATTTGTCGGGAAATTTCCGGATGATTAAAGCAGAGTCGATGAGCGGATGACATAAAATACTATTTTGAAATTAATACTGTCTATACTTTTAGTTTTTTTAACAATTCCAGTATTTTCTCAGGAAAAAGATCATTCATTCACTAAAGAAATAGGTTTAGCTTCAGATAATGATTCTTATATGCTGGGAGAAGAGGATGGATATTACACGAACGGGCTGGAGATTTATTTCAATTGGAAAGGAAAGGATTTTTTGAGAATTCATTCATTGACAGCAGGACAATTGATGTATAATGCCCAAAATGGGGATTATTCAAAGATAGAAGATATAGACCGCCCTGTAACGGCATATTTGTACCTGGGTTACGGGCAGACCCGGTTTACTTCTAAAATGGATTTACTACGCTGGGGAATAGCTGTAGGAGCTATCGGACCAATAGCTCAGGGAGAAAATGTACAAGTATTTTTACACAAACTGTTAAATCTTTATGATCCTAGTGAAGAATGGGAATTTCAGTTGAAAAATTCCGTAGGGGTAAATGGAGAAATTACCTGGGTAAGAGAGCTTCCCGTAGCATCTGGTATGGAGTTTCAGGCAATAGCGAAGGCCAGGGCAGGATTCTTTTTTACCAATGTGGAAATGGGAACACTTTTCCGGTGGGGAAGATTTAATGATAATACCCATACTGCTTTTTGGAATACCCGTATTAATTCAAAAAATCAAAAATCAGAATTATTCTTTTATTTTCAGCCTTCTCTTTCGATTTATGCTTATAATGCCACCATTCAGGGAGGATTATTCAGAGAAGATAAAGGGCCGGTAACCGGAAAATTAAATCCTTTTTTATATCACCAAAGAGTAGGAGTAATGGGGAGTTGGAACCGGGTAGCTCTGGATCTGGGGGTTAATTTTCAGACCAAAGAAACCCCATTGCAGGAAACAACTCAATGGTATGGAACTATCGGGTTAAAATATTTGTTGAGATAAGGATTTTTAAATATATAGAATACTATTTAACAGGGGGGGCATGATATTCTTTGTAGATACCAACCCACATTTCATCTATTTTCGATACTAATTTTTTAAAAGATTCATTCTCAGTTTCAACTCTTAGATCATCTACCTCATCCTGCTTTTTCCATGCATTGGATTTTTTATTTTTTTCAGCAGTCGCTTCTGCCAGTCCGTATAAATATTCGGTTTGTACATCAAATAGAGCTGCAGAAGCGGTGGTTCGTACCTTGACTTCTTTGTTATTCAGATAACCTAATGAAAAAACATTTTGAGGGCCATAGTTTTTAGTATCTATAGTGAATTCCGTATCAAAAGTATATACCAGTAACATTTGAGCTTTCATTTTTGCAGCTGCTAATCTTAAATCTTTTATTGAGTTATAATTGTAAGGTAGCAATAATCGGTTAAATGGAGATATTTGTTTTATCCCTTCCAATTGAGATAATGGTTCAATAGATTTTTCTTCTTCAGAATTCCGGGTTAGAATCATAGAAAAATTCCCATTGTTTCCAGCAGTAGGCGGATATCTGTAATTGGAATAATTAGGAGCCTGAATTCTTGCTATCGCAATAGATACAGGGAATTCAGCAGTAGGTTTATTGGATAATATCTTTGAAATGTCTTCTTCTGCCAAATTAGATATTTTGACATCTCCACCCGGAGTTACATATTCGGTAGCACAAGACATCAAGAATAAAGAAATGAACAATAAGATGAAATTTTTCATGTTTTTGTATTTTTATGTTAGTTTTGAAAATAATTTACATCAAAATTTTTGCCAGATTTTAAATAAGCCAGGATTTCTTTAATTTTTAGAAAAACTTCTGTATTTACAAAGTTAATTCCCTAATAGAAAAAAAGACTTATAATTCCGACTTATCTAAGATATATAAACTGGGAGGTGCATAGAATAGAGAATATTTCATTTCTTCTCCTGTGATGTATATTTTATTTTCAGTTACAGCAATAGCTTCCGTCTGGCTGATAGCAGCAGTAAAACCGAGTAAGGTTTTCTTCGATTTTCCATTAAAGAATTTTCCTTCGGAAAAATCGGTGAATTTCCAGACATAAGCCAGTCCTCCCTGGTTATAGTTGGAATAACCGATGAGATATAATTCATTTTCATAAATGTCGGCTCCGGTAATGACACATTCCGTATTAAAGGTTTCTATTTTTTTTGCTGTCTGCATAGTATCGGAAGAGTATAAATCCAGTTCGTAATGAGTGGTTTGGTTATCTCCCCAGCGTTTGGAGAAAAGATGTAATTTTCCCTGATAATAAACAAAAGCTTCACAATCGAAATTGGTTTTTGTATATCCCTGATTGGTAAAATCGGTTTGATCTTCAAAAGTGAAATGCAAAGTATTGAGAATCGGTGTTTCTGTCTTTTTTATAGTGTCTTTTTCCGGTAACCGGATGGAGTAGATAGTTAAATCTTTTCGGATTCCCAGGTTATTTCCAAAATCTCCGATGAAAAGAGTGTCTCCCTTTCGGGCAATTTCTTCCCAATCCTTATTTTTGGCCCCATTCACCCAGATAGTCTGTAAGATTTCTCCGTTTTCCGGATTTAGTTTATAAATTTCCGGCTTTCCCCCACTGTCATTGAATGTATAAAGATGTTGATTGAAATATTCCACTCCAGAGGTTTCATTTATTTGTTGGGAAAGGGAGAACCGTACCGGATATTCTGATAAATCCAGGGTATCAACCTTACTTTGAGATAAGAGGAAAGAAGAAAGAAAAATAAATAGGATGGTTATTTTTTTCATAAGGGAAATTTACAAAAAAATGAATTAATGAAAATAGATAAAGCAAAAGGGGACTTCGAAAATATGTATTTTTGTTATATGAAAGAATATCTCAGTAATTTTTACCTTAATCAGGTGGAACCTCAGAAGAGTACTTTGCTGACTTTAAGGAATATAATTCTTAGATTTGATACAAATATTTCTGAAACCCGGAAATATGGGATGCCTTGTTTTCTCTACAAAAGAAATATATTTTGTTATCTATGGACGGATAAAAAAACAGGAGAACCCTATATTCTTATGGCAGAGGGTAATTTTCTTACTAATCCCGAACTGGAAAAGGGAGATCGTATTAGAATGAAAATCCTGAGAATTAATCCTAATACCGATATTTCAATTCCAACTATCCATTCTATATTTACTAATGCGGTAGATTTGTATAAAAATGGAATAATAAAGTTGAAGTAAAAAAAATGATAAAGGATGAAAAACTTACAAAATAAAGATAAATCAATAATATATATTTATAATCATATACATAACTTGTTTATGGGTAATTTCTATATATCAGATATTTGGGATGGTGATAATTTTGCTTTAGGTCTGCAAAAAGGTAATAAATTAATCTATATTTCAACATGGGATCAAAAAAGTAATACTCAATATTCTGGATATTATTCTGAATTTGAATTACTAAATGAAGATGGGAGTACAAAAGAGGTGGAAAGAGCTTTAGATAATGTAAGTAGAGAAGAATTAATAAAAAATATAAAAGAATTTTTTAAATAGATTATCCTTTGAAAAATACATACTTTTACTTAAATATAGAAGGGAAATGAAGAAAAAGTTCTTTAATTCACTGGTACTAGTGATGATTTTTTTGATAGTAGGATGTGAAAGTTCACAGAATAAAAAAGTAATCGTTCTTCAGCCTTTTGAAAATTTTTCTCAAAAAAGAGTATTGGAAGTACAAAAGAAAATGGATGAATTTAGTTTTACGGTTATGGTTAATAAGCCCATTCCCTTTCCTGAGGGTTCTTATTATCCCGAACGAAACAGGTATCGCGCAGATTTTATCATCCGGTTTTTAAAGGACAGGGTAGGGAAGGATACTATTATTATCGGATTGACTCATAATGACATCAGTACGACCAAGGGAGAACATAAAGACTGGGGCGTGATGGGATTGGGTTACCGGCCGGGAAAATCGTGCGTAGTATCTACTTTCCGGCTTTCCAAAAAGAATCAGTCCGAGCAATTATATAAAGTAGTAACCCATGAGCTCGGGCATACCATCGGATTGGATCATTGCAAGGAAAAAACCTGTTTAATGAGAGATGCGGAAGGGGGAAACCCTTTAGATGAGGAAAAAGATTTTTGGTCCTATTTGTATTCTAAAGGATTTCAGTCTAAAGAGAGTTAAAGACTACGCTATTCTATTTTTTCGGATACTAATAATGAAAAAAAAATTTTTTTAATAAAAAATTTATGTATTTTCGCAACAAATCAATAGAATATTGATTTAAAAATTATTAACACTAAAAAAACATTTACAATGAAGACAAAATTTAATCTTTGTTTAACAAAATTTGTGAATAAATATAATGTCTTTATATTTATTTCTCTTTTTCATCTTTCGGTATACTCTCAAGTTGGGATAAATACTGATACTCCCATGGCAACTTTAGATGTGATGGCCTTGCCAAATCAAAGCACTGTACCTGATGGATTTATTCCACCCCGGATTTCAGGAGATGGATTAAAGGCAAAAGATGACGCTTATACTGCCAGTCAGGCAGGGAGTATGGTTTATGTAACTTCTCCTGTTACTACAGCAAGTCTTAAAACTACAAGTGTTGTACAGTCAGGGTACTATTATTTTGATGGAGCTAAATGGGGTTCTTTAACAAATAGTTCAACAGTTGGTTCTGGTTCCTCCGGTCAGGGGGCTGTGAAAATAAACATAAATCAGTCTAAATTTATTACTCTTACCGGGACTCAGTC
>JAVBRH010000166.1:0-6115 GCA_031548225.1 Apibacter sp. | reverse complement strand
GCCATAACTTAAATTTTTTATGCAGATTTACCTGCTTTTCTTCTAATTTGTTCTCCTACAAATTTCACTCCTTTTCCTTTGTAAGGTTCAGGCTTACGGAACGATCTGATTTTTGCACAAACCATCCCTAATAAATGTTTATCGTGCGAAGTTAAGGTAATTATTGGATTTTTACCTTTTTCTGTTAAAGTTTCCACTTTCACTTCCTCCGGAAGTTCCATCACGATCAGGTGAGAAAAACCTAAAGCCAGTTCCAGTTTTTGCCCCTGATTGGAAGCTCTGTAACCTACCCCTACCAATTCCAGTTGTTTTTTAAACCCTTCGGAAACACCTACAACCATATTGTTAATCAATGCACGATACAAACCATGTAATGATCTGTGTTCTTTACTATCGGAAGGTCTTTCCATAGTAATCTGACCGTCTTCCATTTTCAGAGTAATACCTCCTGCAAGTTCCTGTCTTAGTTCGCCGTTCTTTCCTTTAACTGTAACCACGTTATCTTTATAATCAACTGTAGCACCTGTAGGAATTTTTATAATTGCTTTCCCTATTCTTGACATTTCTTCAATTTTTTAATAAACATAACAAATTACCTCTCCACCTACATTTTCCTGACGCGCTTTCTTGTCAGTCATAACTCCTCTGGAAGTTGAGATGATAGCGATACCTAAACCATTTAACACTCGCGGAAGTTCTTTCGAACCGGCATATTTTCTCAATCCCGGTTTGGAAGCTCTCTGTATACTTTTGATAGCAGGAAGACTGGTAACTTTATCGTATTTTAAAGCGATTTTGATAGTTCCCTGTACTGCTCCTTCTTCAAACTTATAATTAAGGATATATCCTTGATCGAAGAGAATCTTAGTGATCTCTTTTTTAATTTTAGATGCAGGAATTTCCACTACTTTGTGGCCTGCTCTCATTGCATTTCTTACTCTTGTTAAGTAATCTGCGATTGGGTCTGTAACCATATTCTTTTTTTAATCTTAGAGTATAGAATTAACTTCTACTTTTAAAATTCATATTTTATTTATTACCAGCTGGCTTTTTTCACCCCTGGTATTAATCCTTCATTGGCCATTTCTCTAAAAGTAACCCTGGAAATTCCAAAAACTCTCATATATCCTCTTGGTCTTCCTGTAAGTTTACATCTGTTGTGTAGTCTTACCGGAGAAGAGTTTTTAGGAAGTTTTTGCAAAGCTTCATAATCTCCTGCTTCTTTTAATGCTTTTCTTTTAGCGGCATATTTAGCACTAAGTGCTTCTCTTTTGCGCTCACGCGCTTTCATTGACTCTTTTGCCATATCTTATTTAGTTCTTTTAAACGGTAAACCGAAATGGGTTAACAATGCTTTAGCTTCTTTATCCGTTTTGGCACTGGTTACAAAAGTAATGTCCATCCCCTGGATTTTCTTTACCCTGTCAATATTGATTTCCGGAAATATGATTTGCTCTGTAACTCCTAATGTGTAATTACCTCTTCCGTCAAATCCATCCGGATTAATGCCGTTAAAATCACGAACCCGTGGCAACGCAGAAGAAATTAATCTGTCAAGGAATTCATACATTCTGGCTCCCCGTAAAGTTACCATAGCCCCAATCGGCATTCCTTTTCTCAATTTAAATCCGGCCTCATCCTTTTTGGAAAGACAAGGTACTGCCTTTTGTCCTGCAATCAGGGTAATTTCTTCTACTGCATAATCAACAATTTTTTTGTCTGCGGTAGCTGCTCCCAATCCCTGGCTAATTACAATTTTTTGCAATTTCGGAACCTGCATCACTGATTTATATCCGAACTCTTCTTTCAGAGTTGATACAATCTTTTCGCTGTATAATTTTCTAGGTCTTGCTATATACTGCATAATCTTCTAATTTAATTAAATCGCTTGTCCTGATTTAGCTGCAACTCTAATTTTCTTATCCCCTTCTATTTTATAGCTTACTCTTGTCGGCTTTCCGGATTTCGGATCCAACAAAGCTAAATTAGAAATATCTATAGAAGCTTCTTTTTCCACGATGCTTCCCTGAGGATTTTCTGCTGAAGGTTTTTTATGTTTTTTAACAATATTCACTCCTTCAACGATTGCTCTGTTTTTTTCAGGATAAACTACCAATACCTGTCCTTGCTTTCCCTTATAAGCTCCTGCAAGAACCTGAACTTTATCTCCTTTTTTTATTTTAATCTTTGCCATTTTCTTAAATATTAGCTTATAATACTTCAGGAGCCAATGAAATGATTTTCATATACTCTTTATCCCGCAATTCTCTGGCAACCGGCCCGAAAACACGTGTTCCTCTCATTTCTCCTGATGCATTCAACAATACACAGGCATTATCTTCAAAGCTGATATAAGAACCGTCTTTCCTTCTTACCGGTTTTTTAGTTCTTACGATCACTGCTTTCGATACTTGTCCTTTTTTAGCATTTCCTGATGGAGTTGCATCTTTAATAGTAACAACGATCTTGTCTCCTACTGATGCATATCTTCTTTTTGAGCCTCCCAATACTTTGATAACCAAAGCCTCTTTAGCTCCTGTGTTATCTGCAACTTTTAATCTTGATTCTGTCTGTAACATCTCTTAATTATTTAGCTCTTTCTACAATTTCTACTAATCTCCATCTTTTATTTTTACTCATTGGACGAGTTTCCATGATGCGAACGGTATCTCCCTCGTTGCATTCATTTTTTTCATCATGAGCAGTATATTTCTTTGTCTTCAAAACGAACTTACCATACATAGGGTGTTTCATTCTTGATGTTTCACTAACAACAATGGTTTTATCCATTTTGTTGCTGGATACTACTCCGATTCTTTCTTTTCTTAAATTTCTTTCCATAGTTGAAATTAAATTCTTTTCGGATATTTTAATTACTTAAGGGCTGTTGACAGCCTTGCTATTGTTTTTCTGATCTCTCTTAATTGAATCGGATTTTCAATTGGAGACACTTTATGTGCGAGTCTAAGTTTAGCATATTCAGCTTTTTTATCCGCTAATTTTGCTTTTACTTCTTCCTGACTTAAATTTCTGATATCTACTGCTTTCATCGATTTTCGTTTTTATGATTGTACAAAATCGTTAGCAACGACAAATTTAGTTTTCACCGGAAGTTTCTGAGCAGCTAAACGCAATGCTTCTTGTGCAACTTCATGAGGAACTCCTCCTACTTCAAACAGGATTCTTCCTGGTGATACTCGTGCTACCCAATATTCCACGGCTCCTTTTCCTTTACCCATACGAACCTCTGCAGGTTTTTTGGTAATAGGCTTATCCGGGAAAATTTTGATCCATAACTGACCTTCTCTTTTCATATATCGGGTTGCAGCAATACGAGCCGCTTCTATTTGTCTTGCAGTAATAAATACTGAATCTAACGCCTTAATTCCGAAAGTTCCGTATGCCAGTTGGTTCCCTCTGTAAGAAAGACCCTTCATACGTCCTTTTTGCTGTTTACGGAATTTTGTTCTTTTTGGTTGTAACATAATTACCTAAGATATTTTATCTTCTTTCTTTAACTTTTCTTTTCTGGGTCTTTTTCTGAAGTCCTACTAACGGAGATAATTCTCTCTTACCATATACTTCACCTTTCATGATCCATACTTTTACCCCTAAACGTCCGTAAGTAGTATGAGCCTCTGCGATGTAATAATCAATATCCGCACGGAAAGTGGACAATGGGATTCTTCCTTCTTTGAAAGATTCCGATCTTGCCATTTCTGCTCCGTTCAAACGCCCTGAAATCATAACCTTAATCCCTTCCGCATTCATTCTCATAGTAGAGGCGATAGCCATCTTCACTGCTCTTCTGTAAGAAATACGGCTTTCAATCTGACGGGCTATGCTTTCTGCCACTAATTTAGCATCAAGCTCCGGTCTTTTGATTTCAAATATATTGATTTGAATTTCCTTCTTAGTAATTTTCTTTAACTCTTCTTTTAGTTTATCTACTTCCTGACCTCCTTTTCCGATAATAATTCCCGGACGTGCAGTGGTAATAGTAATAGTAACTAATTTTAAAGTTCTTTCGATGTAAATTCTGGAAACACCAGCTTTGGATAAACGAGCCTCTAAATATCTTCTAATTTTGAAGTCTTCAGCTATTTTATCTCCAAAGTTCTTTCCTCCATACCAGTTAGAATCCCATCCACGGATAATTCCTAACCTATTGCCTATTGGATTTGTCTTTTGTCCCATACTTAATTTACTTCGTTTTTGTTTCCAAGAATAATTGTCACGTGATTAGATCTTTTTCTAATTCTGTATCCTCTTCCCTGAGGTGCAGGACGTAGTCTTTTCAACATAGCTCCACCATCAACAAAGATTTCTTTCACATAAAGTTTTGCTTCCTCAATATCTTTACCTTCATTTTTGGTCTGCCAGTTGGCAATCGCACTTAATAAAAGTTTTTCTAATCTGATGGAAGCTTCCTTTTTGGAATATTTTAAAATATATAATGCTTTATCAACATCAACACCTCTGATGATATCAGCTACTAATCTCATCTTTCTCGGTGAGGTAGGACAATTATTCAAGCGAGCAACAGCCAAATCTTTCTTGGCTTCTTTCCGTGCTATTGCACTATTTTGTTTTCTGTTTCCCATTGCTTACTCTTTATTATCTGTTTCCTTTATTTTTATTGCCTGCATGACCTCTAAACACACGGGTAGGAGAAAATTCCCCCAGCTTATGTCCAACCATATTTTCAGTTACATATACCGGAACAAATTGTTTTCCGTTATGTACGGCAAAAGTTTGTCCTACGAAATCCGGAGAAATCATAGAAGCTCTTGACCAGGTTTTGATAACCACTTTTTTCCCTGATTCTATATTAGTCTGGACTTTCTTGCTTAATTTATAGTGTATGTAAGGTCCTTTTTTTAACGAACGTGCCATATCAGATTATTTTCTTTTTTGTAAAATATAACGATT
This sequence comes from Apibacter sp., assembly GCA_031548225.1. Classification (GTDB taxonomy): domain Bacteria; phylum Bacteroidota; class Bacteroidia; order Flavobacteriales; family Weeksellaceae; genus Apibacter. The sequence goes on along the minus strand of JAVBRH010000166.1, from coordinate 1,183 downwards.
CGATTCTTTCTTCTTTGAACGAGTCTTGTATCCTTTTGCTGGTTTACCATTTCTGGATCTAGGATGTCCTCCGGTTGCTCTACCTTCACCACCTCCCTTTGGGTGATCTACTGGGTTCATCGCTACCGGCCTTGTTCTCGGTCTTCTTCCTAACCATCTGCTTCTACCTGCTTTTCCTGATACGGTCAATTGATGATCGGAGTTGGAAACAGATCCTACAGTTGCTATACATTCTACCAATACCATACGGGTTTCTCCTGAAGGCATTTTAAGCACGGCATATTTTCCGTCTCTTGCAATCAGTTGAGCGCTCGTTCCGGCACTTCTTGCCATTTTCGCTCCCTGTCCGGGACGCAATTCAATACAAGAAATCACAGTACCTAATGGTATGTTTTTCAGTTTCATTGCATTTCCTATTTCGGGAGCTACGGTTTCTCCTGAAATAACTTTTTGCCCAACTTTAATTCCATGTGGGGCAACAATGTAGCGTTTTTCACCATCGGCATAAGCTAATAAAGCGATGAATGCCGTTCTGTTCGGATCATATTCTACTGATTTTACAGTAGCCGGAATGCCGAACTTATTTCTTTTGAAATCGATTTCTCTGAATCGTTTCTTGTGTCCACCTCCGGTATAACGCATGGTCATTTTTCCGGTGTTGTTTCTACCTCCTGATTTGGAAATTCCTTTTAAAAGGGATTTTTCCGGTTTTGAAGTAGTAATTTCTTCAAAATTGTTTACAATTCTGAATCTTTGTCCGGGGGTGATAGGTTTTAATTTTCTTACCGACATGATTCTTTTAAAGAATTATATAGTTCCAAATACGTCAATGGTCTGACCTTCTTTAATGTCAACCATTGCCTTTTTTAACTTATTCGATTTTCCTACCTGCAATCCTGATTTGGTATATTTGCTTTTTACTACAGGAGCAGAAATCAATGTTCTGATCGCTGTTACATCTACACCATAAGTCTTTTGTATTGCATGTTTTATTTCTGACTTATTCGCTTTCGGATCCACCAAAAAGGTATATCGATTTCTCTTTTCAGCGACATCGTTTGCTTTTTCTGATATAATAGGTTTTATTAGTACAGACATAATTCTACTTTCTTAAATTTTCCTGAATTTTTTCTACTGAACCCTCAAATAAAACTACTTCATTAGCCTTTAAAATGTCATAACT
>JAVBRH010000159.1:0-2852 GCA_031548225.1 Apibacter sp. | reverse complement strand
AAAGGAATGATAAAAAAAGAAGTTGTATAACTGCTTTTATTATTTTTACGAAAAATTAATAGTGTGGAATTTATAGAAGTTTTTTTATTACCCAGTGCATGGATTGCTTTATTAACTTTAGCTTTCCTTGAAATTGTTTTAGGAATCGATAATATCGTATTCCTTTCCATTGTAACTTCAAAACTGCCTAAAGAACAACAGCCTAAAGCACGAAAAGTAGGACTTATACTGGCTATGTTATTCCGTATCGCTTTGCTATTCGGAATTTCTCTGGTTATGAAACTAACCAAACCTATTTTTACATTCAACACTTCCTGGATTGACGGAAGTATTTCAGGACAAAGCATTATTGTTTTTGTCGGAGGGCTTTTTCTTCTTTATAAAAGTGTAACGGAAATTCACCATAAACTGGAAGGAGCCGGAGAAACCGAAGGCTCTAAGGCGAAAAGCAGCTTTGTTTCTGCTATTATACAGATTGTGGCTTTGGATATTGTTTTCTCCTTTGACAGTGTGTTAACTGCCATCGGATTGGTAAGTTTCAATGAGTTCGGTTACGGAGGAGCAATGGCTATCATGGTTACCGCAGTGGTTGCTGCTGTTTTGGTAATGTTATTGTTTGCTGAACCGGTAAGCAAATTTGTAAACGAACATCCTACTATTCAGATTTTAGGATTATCTTTCCTTATTCTGATCGGAGTGATGTTGATTACTGAAGCCTCTCACCTATCACACCTGAATATATTAGGCTCTGAAGTAGGTGCTATTCCTAAAGGATATTTGTATTTTGCTATTGCTTTCTCCCTGTTTGTAGAATTTATTAACCTCAAAATGAGCAAGAAGAAATCCAAACCGGTACAGCTTCATGATTCTGAAATAGTTAAAAACGATTAAAATTTGTAAAATGTAAAAAGTTAGATGTAAAAAGGGAAAAGTCTTTTTTCTAGTATCTTTCTACATCTAACTTCTTACATAAAACTTAGAGTTCATAGTCAATGGCTACTCTTTGCTCAACTACCGTTTTTATAAATTTTACCACTTCCTGGTGGTCGGGATGATTCTGGTAAATATCCAGGTCTTCAAAAGTTTTAAACTGGGAAACTAATACCACATCAAAATTGTTTTCAGGTGCTACATCCAGGTTAAATCTTACATAAATTTCTTCTGCTTCCTTAATTCGTCCCTTCAACGCTTCCAAGCCTTCTTTCATTTTTTGTGCATTTTTCTCTTTGTCAGCTTCTTTCAGCTTCCACATTACTATATGGTATATCATGATTAATTTGATTATTTAAATGAGTGCAAGTTAGAAAAACTATCAAAAAATAGAATAATTGGTTTCAATATTAATTCAACCTGTATAATAAATAACTATAAATAATGCTACCTAAAATCAATATTTTACTAATAGTATATATATAACTATAAAATAGCCCACCACTATTGATGTATATATAAAATAATAACACCAATGAGTTTATTAATACATAAGCCAAGATGATAAAAATAATATGGATATGTTTTCTTATGGTAGAGAATACTATTGATGATACCAACCCTAAAAACAGTTGAATACATATCGCCATAATAGCTCCAAACAGATCCATATTACCATCTCCACTCCTTACTACATCTTCATTATATGATATGAATTTTATCCCATAAATAAAGGCTACATTTATGAGTAAGTATGCTACACTATGAAATAGAAATCTCTTTAAATGGAACAAAAATCTCTTTAATCGGTATTTTTTCATTTAATGGTAATCTTGATTAACTTGATTATTTATGAGTGCAAGTTAGAAAAACTATCAAAAAATAGAATAATTAGGTTTCAATATTAATTCAATATCAATTGCCAGAATTCCACATCAACGAGTTTTCCGAATTTTCTCCCCGATTCCCGAAAGTTTCCTATGAGTTCAAAACCAAATTTAGCATGTAATTTCCGGCTAATATCATTCGGAAGGGAAATGACTCCAATAATGGAATGTATAGAAATTTTCCTTGATTCTTTTATCAACTCTTCCAATAAAACACTCCCCAATCCTTTTCCTGTGATTTTATGATCCAGATATACGCTGTTTTCCAATGTTATATCATAAGCTGAACGTGATCTCCAGTTATTCAAATAAGCATATCCTGTCACAATTCCCTTTTCTTCATATACAATATAAGGAAAGTTTTTGGCAGTAATAGCTTTAATTCTCTGTGCTACTTCTTCTTCTGTTACTTTTTCCTCTTCAAAAGTTATGATAGTGTTTTCTATGTAATAGTTATAAATTTCTGCTATTCTCTTTGCATCTGATAACCGCACATTCCGAATCATATTCTGCTCTTTTATAAAGTAAAATTAGTTAAATCTTTTTTATTCAGTAAAATGTGAAAAGATATCAGAAACTAGATAAAAGACTTTTCACTTCTAAATTCTAACTTAAAGAGATTCTTTCTTCTACAGGTGCCATTCTGCGTTTTTTTAAACTCCCCGGCCTTCTCTCAATACCGTATAGCTTCATGATTCAGAAATAATTAAAACCGATTAAAAAACAAAAAACTATAAGATTTTCATCTTATAGTTTTTTATATTCACTCTGAAAATAATCAATCTTTTATTTTTTCAATAAAGCAAATGCAGAAAATATAGTAAGTACTCCCCCAAATCCAAGTAAAGCCATTCTTACCATATTTATAAGCCCTTCACTTTGATTATTCCGTGATATTTGCTGGGCTGCATCATAAGCATTGGTTGCATTTTTGGCAATATCCAAATTTTGCTGATCCGTATTATTTCCAATAAAAAATAATATTCCTGAAACAACCAGGCATATTATACCAACTATTAATAATTTTTTAGCTTT
>JAVBRH010000152.1:0-8749 GCA_031548225.1 Apibacter sp. | reverse complement strand
TGATGCGATGATAAATTCCAATGTCAGAGGGCTTCTTTATGTTTCCAAAGCTGTTGTTCCTTTACTTATCAAAAATCAGTCAGGACATATAATAAATATAAGTTCCATAGCAGGAAAAGAAGTTTATCCTAATGCTTCGGTTTATTGTGCAACCAAACATGCAGTAGAAGCCATAAGCAAAGGGATGAGAGTCGACCTGCTTCCTCACGGAATAAAAGTAACCAATGTGGCTCCCGGAGCAGTGGAAACAGAGTTTTCCCTGGTACGTTTCAAAGGGGATGGGCAACGGGCCGATGCTGTATATCAGGGTTTTGAGCCGTTAATTGCCGAAGATATTGCTGATGCCGTTTATTATGCTGTTTCCCGGCCGGATCATGTGCAGATTGCAGATATTACCATACTACCTAAGGCTCAGGCGGCAGCAACTTTGTTCAATAAGAAATAGTCAAAATATCCATTTCATGACTAATTTGCTAATTTTCAAATTGGAAAATCATCTTATTGGAACATCAGCGTATTAATTGGTCCAGATATCCCATGCTGCTTCTGCCTGAAGCTGGAGCATCTCCAATCCGTTTTTGGTTTTCGCTCCTTTTTCCTTTGCCAGTTGTAACAACCGGGTCTCTTCCGGATTATAAATCAAATCGTAAACTAGGTGTTTAGGTGTAAGAAATTCCACCGGAAAAGGGGGAGCATCGTTTATATTTGGAAAGGTGCCGACAGGGGTGGTATTTATAACCAAAAGATGTCCCAAAACCCGTTTTTGGCTTAGGGAACTGTAATTATCTTCCGTACTCCGGGATATGAGGATATAAGGAATATGTAACTGTTCCAGCGTATAGGCTACTGCTTTGGAAGCCCCTCCGCTCCCTAGTATCAGGGCTGAAGTATGGTGGTTTTCTAATAAAGGGATCAGGGAGTTTTTAAATCCGATAGCATCCGTGTTAAACCCTTTCCTTTTTCCCTGGAAAATTTTCACGGTATTAACTGCTCCTATTTTTTCTGCTTCCGGGCTCAACTCATCCAGATAGGTTATGATATCCTGTTTATAGGGAATTGTAATATTAAATCCGGCCAAGTCGGGTTTCTCAAATAATTTTGAAATTTCTTTTTTATCCTGAATGTCGAATATCTCATAAGAATAGTTGGTTAATCCCAAAGTTTCAAATTTTTGAGAGAAATAGCTTTTGGAAAAAGAGTAGGAAATATTCTTTCCTAATAAACCGAGATTCATGGTTAAAATAGTTATTAAGAAACAAAAGTACGAAAATATAGGACAAAAGGATTCTGGTGATAGGAAATTAACATTTTGCCAATAAAATAATATGTAACTTTGTGCATATTATTGTTTAATAAAATTATTATCTGATATTTATGAAAAAAGTGCTTTGGGCGTTTTTAATCTTAATTGTTCTGCTAATTATAGGAGGGGTAACAGGATTCTCTTATTATAATAAAAATTATTCTTCCAATGTAAATCAGGATGCAGATATTTATATTCCCACCAATGCAACCTATAGCCAGGTAAAGATATTACTTACTCCCTATCTGGGAGATATAGAATCTTTTGACCGGGTAGCAAAATCCCAAAAATATCCGGAAAAAGTAAAGGCAGGAAAGTATAAACTGAAACAGGGAGAGAATAATAAGGAATTAGTCCGAAGGTTATTATTGGGGCTTCAGGAGGAAGTGCACCTTCGGGTCAAGAGCTACGATGATATTTATGAGTTGTCCGGAGATCTGGGGAAAAATCTGGAAAGTGATTCTCTGACTTTTATTAATTATTTTAAAGAGATGGCTACTCAAAAAGGGTTTTCAGATGTGGAAGAACTGAAGGTTTATTTTACTCCCGAAACATATTACATGAGCTGGAATACGTCCCCTAAACAGTTGTTTTCCCGGTTTGAGAAAATTCACGATGACTTTTGGACGGAAGAAAGATTAAACAAGGCAAAATCCATGGGACTTACCCAGCTTCAGGTTTATGTCCTGGCTTCCATTGTTCAGAGAGAATATATGAAGAAAGATGAACTTCCTATTATTGCAAGTCTTTATTTAAACCGTTTGAATAAAGGAATGAAACTTCAGTCTGATCCGACCGTAATTTATGCGGAAAGAAAGGTACAGGGATTTAAAGTGGAAATGAAACGGGTAAAAAATGTTTCCGTAGATTCGCCTTACAACACTTATAAATATGCAGGACTACCTCCATTACCTATCTGCATTCCGGATAGTTTTGTGGTAGATGCCGTGTTGAATCCGGAAAAAACGGATTATTTATTTATGTGTGCGATTAAAAATACGGGAAGGCATGCTTTTACGGCAAGTGGGGAGGAGCATATGAAAAATGCCAAAGCCTATACGGACTGGCTGGATTCAATTAATATAAAGTAAAATTTGATTAATAAATTATAATTATAACCAGGCTTTGAAATTAGATCTTATAAGTAAATATCGTACCCAGTTGATGGGAGTAGCTATTTTATGGGTTATGTTCTACCATTCTCATATTAATGTTGAAGCATATACTCTTTTAAAATTTATAAAGAGAATTGGATATGGAGGGGTGGATATTTTTATGTTATTATCCGGTTTTGGAGTTTATTTTTCCATTTCGAAAGACGGCTCAACAAAAAATTTTTATAAAAAACGGGCATTGCGCATATTACCCTATTATCTGCCTATAGTATTGATAGTTTCCCTTATAGCTTATTATTTAGATATTTGGCCCCTTAGCTCTGTAATACATAATATGCTGATGACCAGCTTCTGGTTTAATATAGGATTATCAAACATGTACGACTGGTATATTCCGGCTTTGGTTTTTCTATATTTAATGACTCCTTTATTTTATAAATACTTTAAGAAAAACAAAATAGTAACCACTGTTTCTGTTATTGTTTTTTTCTATGCGCTTAATTTAGCGTCTGATAAGATTTTCGGATATTTATATAATTTTAGTTTTCGTGTGCCTTTATATATTCTCGGATTCTGGCTTGCAGATTTTCTAAAAAACCACAAAGATTACAAAATCAGTTTTCCTTTTTCAGCTTTATTTTTTATTTCTTTGATTGTAGGAATAGGGTTACTGTATTATTTTTATTTTTATACCGATTACTTTGGAGATCATGGAATTTACTTATATCCGTTTATGCTGGTAACATTTCCACTGTGTTTATTTTTGGGCTATCTTTTTTCTTTGTTCCCACAATTTAAATTTCCCGTTCTTACTTTCTTTGGAACTTACACTCTTACATTATATATTTTCCATGAAAAGATATTATTTCTTTTTAGCAGCCTTATTCCTGTCCGGCATTCGGATACAGTTGCTTTTATTGTAACTGTAATTCTGGCCTATCTATGGCAAAAAATAGTAGAAAGGATAGTTGATAAAGTTACGACTCCTAAAAAAGAAGTGGTGAAAGTTAAGTAAGTACTGAAAAACTTTGGGATTATAACATTTTTAGGGTATTTATTTCCAACTCAGTAAGAATCCTCCAATATCCCCGTTTTAGTGTTTTTTTAGTTAATCCTGCAAACATAACCCGGTCGAGTTTTTCTACTTCGTAGCCCATCCTTTCAAACATTCTTCGTATAATCCGGTTCCATCCGATATGGATTTCAACTCCTACTTCATTTTTAGGAGCCCCCTCAATATAAGAGATTTTGTCCACTTTAGCTACTCCCTCTTCAAACCTCAGGCCTTCCAGCAATTTATCGAAATCTTCCAAAGAAACCTTTCTGTTCAAGGTAACATGATAAATCTTTTTCATTTCATGGGAAGGATGGGTTAACTTTTTAGTCAATTCTCCGTCATTGGTTAATAAAAGTACTCCCGTAGTTTGCCTGTCCAATCTTCCCACAGGATACAACCGGTAAGGAGAAGCATTGGCAACCAAGTCCATTACGGTTTTTCTTGCTTTTTCATCTTTAGTGGTAGAAATATATCCTTTAGGTTTATTTAGCAGGACATAAACATTTTTTTCAGGACGGATGTATTTTCCGTCAAAAAACACCTCATCTCCAGGCATAACCTGATACCCAAATTCTGTTATAATTTTCCCGTTTACTTTTACTACACCATTCTGGATAAATAAGTCCGCCTCACGCCGGCTACATACTCCGGAATTGGCAATATATTTGTTGAGTCGTGTTCCTTCTTTCTTTTCGGTTTTTTCAGGAGTTCTTTTTCTAAATACAGGAGAAGATTTAAAACTCTTTTTAAAAGAATTTTCTTTTTTGTCTCCGGATTTGCGTTTTTCCGATTTAAATTCCTTCTTATCTCCTGAACGAAAGGAATCTTTTTTAAAGGATTTTTCATTTCGTCCGGATCCTCTCCGATTGGATGAATTATTTTTTTTCATTTTTTCTGAATAAAGTGTATAAAAGGAAAAAATAGTACTATAACAAGATTAAAACAGGTTGAGAATAATACCTTTCCTAAAAATGCAAAGGTAAGGGATTTCCATTGATAAATAATAGAGAAATAGTACCCAAAAAAATCCAGAATTTAATCATAAAGATAAGGATAGGAATTATATGCCTGTTTTTAAGCCAAAGTCCAATCATAACACAAAAACTTAAAAATGCCGTAAGAACATAATACAGGCGTATCTCATGTAAATGCGGTTCAAAAGTCAGTTGAAAAGAAATCAAAACCAAAACTCCTAACAATATATCTAAAATAATTTTGGTCGGAATAATTCCGATAGTATTGGGCAGAGTTTTATAATTCAGTAATCCATCATATTTGGCGGTATGCAGATCCTTACATATATCCCGGATCAGGATTATGAAAAAAAGAAACAGGGAAAGATACAGTATGAAAGGCGAAAAATTTTCATAAAATAAAAATAGCGCCAAAAAAGGAAAAATCATTAAGACCGAATTAGTCAGGTTGTTGATGAAGGCCATTCTATTCAACTTATGGCTGTAAAACCAGATGAGGAACTGATAGACCAAAAAGAAAATAAAAATACGATAGGACAGGAGTAGTGCAATAGTCAGGGAAACAATATTAAACAGGATATAAATTCGCAGGGCTGTACTCTGTTTGATAAATTGCTGCATCATGGTTGTCAGAGGACGATAAATTTTATCTTTATCCTGATCGTAAAAATAATTTATGATATAACCAGCCATAGCACTTAGAGCAGAAGAGAAAACAATTCCGTGAAGTTTTATGTTTTTCAGGTTATCAATTATGTCCAGAGTATTATCGAAAACATAGATAGCAGAAATATACATGGCAAATACCAACACAATTACATTGATAATCCGCACCTTCACCAGGAGAGACAGATTGATAAGTAAAATATTTTTACCAGATGTTTCCATTTAGTTAAATAAATTGTCAGGTAAAAGTACAAAAAAGCCACTAAAATATAAGGAGAATTAACAAAGTGAAGGGAGATGAGAATTCTTCCTAATGGCTAATAACTATCAGCTAAAGCTATTTTAGAAACGGTAAACCACTTCTTTATTGTATTCTTTAAGCAGTTCTTCGGTAGCAGCATAATCCTGGGTGAAACCAAGAATATAACCGCCTCCTCCGGATCCGCAAAGTTTTAAGTAGAAAGTATTAGTTTCAATGCCCTTTTTCCAGATTTTCAGGAAATCACTTGGAATCATAGGAGTGAAGTTATTTAACGCCCAAAGGGAAAGTTGTTTTAAATTTTGGAAAAAAGGTTTCATATCCTTTTTCAAAAAAGCTTCTATACAGGCATTATTATAAAAAATAAATTCTTCTTTTAATGTTTTCCTAAATCCTTCATTTTTCAGTTTTTCGAAGAAAATCTGGATCATAGGTTCGGTTTCCCCCGGCATTCCGGAGTTTAGTAAAAATATCGCTCCTTTTCCTTCTGTTCCTCCTGAGATACCTACTTTATCCACTTCCGAATCGGGTTGAATTAAAAGAGGAATATTCATGTAACAGATTAAAGGGTCAATTCCTGAACTTTTTCCATGGAAAAAGGATTCCATCAGACCGAAAACAATTTTCAGGTCTTTTAAATCCTGCCGGGATATTTTTTCAGGAGAAGTTTCATGAATGGAGTATTTGTCAAAAACAGCAGCAACTAAAGCGCCAGAGCTTCCTACTCCATATCCCTGGGGAATATTAGAGTCAAAATACATTCCTTTTTGAATATCTTGCTCCAGAAGGGATATATTGATTTGGAACTTTTCAGGCAACTCCAATGTTTTCAGGTATTCCGCATATTTTTGAAGAGAAGCATTTGAATCAAGATTACAAGATTCATTTGAGTTTAAGGAGAACTGTAAAGTGCCTTTATAAGCGTTAAAAGGCAAAGTCAGACCTTGGGAATTTTCAATAATTCCATATTCTCCAAAGAGCATAATTTTAGCATAGAATAAAGGATGCTTCATGAAAGTACTTTTCCTAAATTTTTGCAAAGATACGACTTTATATTCAGTTAATTAAATTAAAAAACGGATATTCGTTTTTACATCTGATTTCCTATTTCTTCAGAGAGGTTGAGTTTAGAATTTTGGTATTAAAAGGTTTCAGGCAAGGAATAATTTAAAATCAGTCTTCTTTCTTTATAAAATCACGTGCCACTTCAATTTTATATTTTTTTCCTTTCATTTTTTCCTTTGCAATGTTTACTAATAGTGCTTTGACTTTGGATGAACGAACGGCTACAAAAGAAATAAAATCCTTAACATCAATCAGTCCCAGATCTGATTTATCAAGTTTTCCTTTTTGCAGGAAAAAGCCAACAATATCAGTTTTATTCAGTTTGTTCTTTTTACCTCCGCTCACATAGATGGTTTGGAATTCCGGTTTTTGAGGTAGGGAAGCGGGTTGAATAGTTAATGTATCCAAAGTATCTGGGATATAGTATGGAGTTTCATCTTCTTTAAACAAAAGGATATAAGCTGTACCTGAATTGTGCATGCGGGCTGTTCGTCCATTGCGGTGAATGAATTCACTTTCTTTGGAAGGGAGTTGGTAATGAATGACGTGTTTCATCTCTGGGATGTCCAGTCCTCTGGCTGCCAAATCGGTAGTGACTAAGTAGTTTAGGCTTTTATTCCGGAATTGAATTAATACTCTTTCTCTGTCATCCTGATCCATTCCACCATGATAGTAATTGGTGAGTATTCCTTTGGAGTTTAAGAAATCGCTGATACGTTCTGCAACTTCTCTGTAATTACAAAAAACAAGTGCGGGTTCTGAATTGAAGGAACAAATGAGTTGAAAAAGGGTTTCAATTTTGTCTTTTTCTGGAGATAGGACTAATTTTCTGGAAAGATTATCGTTTTCTTCTTCTTTTGTATAATTCAGGATTTTTGGAGAAATCACTTGCACAAAATCAGGTATTTCAATATCTGAAGTGGCAGAAGTTAATACTTTTTTCTCCAAATTGGGCAAATGGTTTATAATTGTCTCCATTTCATCATGAAAGCCCAATTGCAGACATTTGTCAAATTCATCTAATACCAAGGTAGAAATGAAAGAAGTATCGAAAGATTTTCGTTCCAAATGGTCGGTCAGCCTGCCCGGAGTACTGATAAGAAGGGCGGGTGGATTACTCAGGTTTTTTAATTCGGTATCCAAAGAATGTCCTCCATAGCAAACATTTACTTTGTAGTTGGTATTCATCTTTTTCCAAACTTTTTCTATTTGTAAAGCCAGTTCACGAGAGGGAACAATAATCAGGCATTGTACAGTTTTGATATCGTTTTTCAACAAGTGAAGTAGAGGAAGTAAAAAAGCGATTGTTTTTCCGGAACCTGTGGGAGAGAGCAATATGGTATTTTTCTCTTTGATTATGGTATCCTGAGCGGCTATTTGCATTTCGTTCAGAACTTCAATGCCTAAGTTGTTTAATAGGGTAGTTGCTTGATTTTCTGTTTTCATGAAACAAAGATAGGGGAAAGTTCCGGGCAAATAATTTAAAACTATGAACTCTAAATTTTAATAGGATTTTTACTTAGAAAGATTTATTAAAAAAACTGCCGGAGCAATCCGGCAGTTTTTAAATATATTTTAGCTGAATGAAATTACATCATTCCTGGCATTCCGCCACCCATTGGAGGCATTGGCGGTTCATCCTTTTTAATATCAGTAATAACACACTCGGTTGTTAATAACATTCCGGCAACGGATGCTGCATTTTCCAATGCAACACGGGTTACTTTGGTCGGGTCGATAATTCCGGAAGCGAACATATTTTCATATTGTTCGGATTTGGCATTATAACCGAAATCGTCTTTTCCTTCTTTTACTTTGTTCACTACTACAGAACCTTCTCCACCGGCATTTGCCACAATCTGACGAAGCGGTTCTTCAATAGCTCTTTGTACAATTTTAATTCCGGTATCTTCATCCTCATTTTCTCCTTTCAATGAAGCAACTCCGCTGATAGTTCGCACTAAAGCAACTCCTCCTCCGGCAACAATTCCTTCTTCTACCGCAGCCCGGGTAGCATGCAAGGCATCATCCACACGGTCTTTTTTCTCTTTCATTTCCACTTCAGAAGCAGCTCCTACATACAATACAGCAACGCCGCCAGCTAATTTAGCCAGTCTTTCCTGAAGTTTTTCTTTATCATAATCGGAAGTAGTATTTTCGATTTGAGATTTAATCTGTCCCACTCTTTGTTTGATGTGTTCCTCTTTTCCTGCTCCGTTTACCACAGTAGTATTATCTTTATCAATAGTTACTTTTTCTGCAGTTCCTAACATTTCCAGTGTAGCTCCTTCCAATGTCAGTCCGGCTTCT
>JAVBRH010000253.1:0-6128 GCA_031548225.1 Apibacter sp. | reverse complement strand
TTCGATAAATCCCGGCGCTACTGCATTGACCGTGATCTTCCTTTTGGCGACTTCCTGCGCCAATGCTTTGGTGGCAGCAATCAAAGCTCCTTTTGCAGCGGAATAGTTTACCTGTCCGGCGGTTCCTTTTACTCCGGAAACCGAGGCTATATTGATAATTCTTCCGTACCGGTTTTTTACCAGGTCTTCTATAAGTGGTTTGGTCACGTTGTAAAATCCGTTCAAACTGGTGTTGATTACCTTATCCCAGTCTTCTTTTTCCATCCACACGAAAAGATTGTCTGCGGTTATTCCGGCATTATTCACGATTACTTCGATAACAGCATCGGGATGGGAGTCTTTCCAGTTCTCCAAGGTTAAAAAGGTTTGTTCCCGGTTGGAAACATCGAAAGGGAGCAGTTCGCCTTGCCCTCCCAATTCCGTGATTTTCGCAAGGGTGTCTTCCGCCTCCTGTTTATTGGAACGGTAGTTAACCAGAATGGAATAGTTCAGTTCTTTGGCTAATTTCAGGCAGATTTCTTTTCCTATTCCGCGGGAACCTCCGGTTACTAAGGCATATTTCGTTTTCATTTTTCAGCAGTTTTAATCAGAGTTTTTTAAGATATTCCTTGATTTTCATCAATGACGGACTTAAAACATCGTCCTGATCAAATTTAGGAACTATATTTCTAATTTCTTTGTAAAGTTTTTTTGCTTCGGATGAAATTTGATCTTCGTATTGTAAATAATCAATTGCCTGTACTAAAGTCAACACGTAAATGGATAGTATTTCAAAGGAATTATCCAGTACTTTTTCCGTCAGCAGGGCAGAATTGGTTCCCATACTCACAATATCCTGATTATCGTTGTTGTTGGGAATACTGTGGGTATAAATAGGGGTTGCCAGTGTTTGATTTTCTGCCGTGGTGGAGGTTGCAGTGAACTGTGCCGCCTGCATTCCGAAATTTAGCCCTAAGGTTCCTAAATTGACAAAAGCGGGCAATATTTCGTTTAAAGACGGATTTAACAGATAATTCAACTGTCTTTCAAGTAACATGCTTAGTTTGGTAATGCATATCCTGAGTTTATCCATTTCCAGGGAAATGTAATCTCCGTGAAAGTTTCCTCCATGATACACATTTTGTGTATTCGCATCTACAATAGGATTATCATTGGCGGAATTTACTTCGTCCAGTAAAATTTCTTCCGTTCTTTCAATAGTATCTAAAATAGGCCCTAAAATCTGAGGCACACAACGCAGGGAATAATATTCCTGTACTTTTTCCTTAAAAATAAAATCTTCTACCTCGCCTGTATATAAATGCTCCTCTCTTTTTCGTATCAACTGGCTATCGGAAAGGATTTTTCGCATTTTTTTCGCTACTTTCTTCTGTCCCGAATGTTTTTTTGTTCCGTTCAATTCTTTCGAAAGGTGATCGTCGTAGGCTGTAACCAGCTCATTAATTAAAGAAGAAGTGAGTAAAGACCAATAGAATAGTTTTTTCGCATACAATAGATTGATCATTCCTATTCCCGTCATAACGGAAGTTCCGTTAATCAAAGCCAGACCTTCCCGCAAATGAATTTCAATCGGTTTCAGGTTTTCCTTCTTCAATACTTCTTTTGCCGGTTTTCTTTCTCCTTTGTACCATAACTCCCCTTCTCCAATCAATCCCAATGCCAAATGGGCCAATTGAACCAAATCCCCGCTTGCACCCACTCCTCCGTGTTTATAGATAACCGGATAGATTTCCCGGTTAATAAACTCTGTCATTAAATTTATTACCGAAATATGTACTCCCGAATTTCCCAAGGATAAAGCCTGTAAACGAGCCAATACTACGGCTCTTGCATACATTGGGCTTAACACTTCTCCCATTCCGGCGGAATGGCTTCGTATCAGATTATATTGCAGCTGGTGCTGGTCTTTCTCGCTGATCCGGTATTGGGCCATCGGGCCAAATCCTGTGTTCACTCCGTAAATAATCTTATTTTTTGCAAAATCTTGTAAAAAACAAAAACTATCTTCTATTCTTTTTTGGGTTTCTTCCGACAAAGCTATCTTATGGTTCTCTACTACTACTGATTTAAAATCATTTGAAGAAATGAACTCGGAAATATCTATCATAACATTTATCATTAAAATATGAGGCTGCTAATTTAGTTATTTTTATAATTTTGTTAAATATTTGTCAAAACTAAAAGATGAAAAAAGAAACTGTAGACGTTCTTATTATCGGAGCAGGCCCCTCCGGAGCAGTAGCAGCGGGAATCTTGGCTAAAAGCGGGGTAAATTTTAAGATTGTGGAAAAGGAAAAATTCCCAAGATTTGTAATCGGAGAAAGTTTACTTCCGCGAAGTATGGAGCATTTCGAGGAAGCCGGATTGCTGGACGATCTGATGAAACAAGGTTTTGAAAAAAAGATCGGAGCGCGCTTTTTACGTGGAAAAGATGTTTGCTGGTTCAAGTTTAAAGATAAGTTTACCGATGGCTGGGATTGGACCTGGCAGGTTCCACGTGCAGATTTTGACAAAACCCTGACGGATTCATTACAAAGACAGGGAATCAAAATAGATTTTGAAACCCGGGTGGAAAAGGTAACCTTTGACGGAACGGATTCTGTTTCTTTACTTACAGACAAAGACGGTAATCAGACGGAAGTTCATGCGAAATTCATTATTGATGCGAGCGGATACGGACGGGTATTGCCAGAAATTGAGGAATTGAATATTCCTTCCATATTAGCCCCTAAAACCTCTATGTTCGTTCATGTGAAAGATACCAGAAAACCGGAAGGAATAGAAGGACCTACCATTACTTTTGATGTACTGGAACTGGAACACTGGTTCTGGATGATTCCTTTCTCCAACGGAATTACTTCGTTAGGATTGGTTGCTCCTTCAGAGTATTTCCAAGCAACGGAAAACGACAATCAGGAAGAAGTATTCAGAAACATCATACAAAGAAGTGATTATTACAGAGACCGGTTTGAGGGAGTGGAATTTGTCTTTGAACCGAAAAAAATCATAGGATATTCCAAATCCGTAAAAAAACTATATGGAAACGGATATGTATTAACAGGAAATAGTTCTGAGTTTTTAGATCCGGTATTTTCTTCGGGAGTTTGCTTTGCCACTGAATCGGGAAGTACGGCTGCCAGATTGATAGCCCGGCAACTGAAAGGAGAAAAAGTGGATTGGGAAAAGGAATATGCGGAACATATTGCCTGGGGAGTGGATGTTTTCCGGTCTTATATTTTGGACTGGTATTCCGGAGATTTACAGGAATTTTTCTTCCACAAGGAAGAAAATCCGGATGTGAGAAGAAAAGTTTGCTCGGTTCTGGCCGGATATGTGTGGGACAAGGAAAATCCGTTTGTTCTTAAACACAACCGAGCGGTAAAAGCCATAGCCAATATGATTCGTGAAGAAAAAAAATCTAAACTTTCTCAATAATTATTAAATCACTACCACTTAAATATATAACTGCTTTACATCAATGGCTAATCATAAGTTGTTTAGCCATTGTGTTTGTTTCCTGTTCCTCTAATAAATTTCCTGAATATCAGAAGTATGATTCCACGGTACAGGAAAGAGTCCAGGTTTCCAAGAATTTCTATAAATCGGGAAACAATACACTGAGAAAAAACTCACAGGGGATTTGGGAATTGTACGTAGAAGGAAATCCTATGCAAAGAGGATTGGCAAACGGTATTCTGACACAGGAATTGATGTATCAGCAGGAAAAGATCTTTACAGACAAAATCAAAGATTTTGTTCCTTCTTCCTTTTATCAGAAGTTACTAAAACGTTTTCTTCTTTATTTTAACCGGGATTTATCCGATAATATTCCTGAGGAATACAAAGTGGAATTGTATGGTATATCCCGCTATGCTTCCGATGAGTTTGATTTTGTTGCCAAACCGTATCAGCGGATGCTATCTTTCCATGCGGCTCACGACATCGGACATGCGTTGCAGAATCTGGCATTGGTTGGCTGCACTTCTTTTGCTGCCTGGGGAGATCACACGAAAGACGGAAAACTACTGATCGGAAGAAATTTTGATTTCTATGTGAATGACGATTTCAATAAAAACAAGATGGTGGAATTTGTTAACCCTGATACCGGATATAAATATGCCCTTGTTACCTGGCCGGGGATGATTGGCGCTGTATCCGGAATGAATGAAAAAGGACTTACCATTACCATTAATGCCGGGAAATCCGGGATTCCCCTGAAAGCAAAAACTCCGATTTCCCTGTTAACCAAAGAAATTTTACAATACGCAAGAAACATAAAAGAAGCGGAAGAAATAGCTAAGAAACGGGAAGTTTTTGTTTCCGAGTCTATTTTAGTGGGAAGTGCTGAAGACGGAAAAGCTGTTGCTATTGAAGTTTCCCCGCACAAAACCGGAATTTATGAAGTAACCAATGACAGTTTGCTGGTTTGTTCCAATCATTTCCAGAGCGATGTTTATAAGGATGATAAAAGAAACTTAAAGCAAATAGCGGAAAGTCATTCCGAATACCGGTTTGAACGGGTGAACCAATTGATTACTTCTTCTCCGAAACTGACTCCTGAATTGGGAGCAGCTATTTTACGAAACAAAAGCGGACTCGATAATGTTCCTTTGGGTTATGGAAACGAAAAAGCTATTAATCAGTTATTATCGCACCATGGGGTTATTTTTCAACCGGAAAAACGCATTATGTGGGTTTCCGCCAATCCGTATCAATTAGGTGAATTTGTTGCTTATGATCTGAATAAAGTATTTGAAAAATTCCCGAAAATGACTCAGGATTCTCCTATTGCTGAAACAAATTTGGATATTCCGGTTGATCCGTTTTTATATTCGGAGGAATATGCTAACTATGAAGAATACCGGAAACAAACTCAAATCTTGCATGAGACCATTAAAAATGAAAAATCTATAGATGCAGATTGGCTCTCTGCTTACCTAAAACTAAATCCGGAATTTTGGGAAACATACTTTAATGTAGGGGAATATTATTTTACACATAAATATTTTCTCAACGCTTTAATTTATTATAAATTAGCCGATCAGAAAATAATCACTACGGTTCCATCTAAAAAACTGGTGGAAAAACGCATCCAAAAATGTGAAAAGAAAATCAGACCATGAACTCCAACTTAGATAAAACCAGTGTTGAGGGAATAAAACAGTTTCAGGAAGAAAAACTACAAAAACAGTTACTCTATATTCAACAATATTCCCCTTATTATTCACGGTTATTCAACACGCATTCCATAGATATTTCCGAAATAAAAACATTGGAAGACTTGGCAAAACTTCCGGTAACCACTAAGAAAGAATTGCAGGAATATAACCAAGATTTCTTTTGTGTAGAACGGGAAAAAATCATTGATTATGTTACTACTTCCGGCACATCCGGAGATCCGGTTTTGTGCATTTCCACAGAAAATGACCTCAACCGCATGGCTTTTAATGAGGTATTGTCTTATGAGGCGGCAGGATTAACGGAAAAAAATATTATCCAGCTGACTACCACCATGGATCGTAGGTTTGTGGCCGGACTGGCTTATTTCCTGGGTGCAAAGATGGCTGGAATCGGGATTGTACGCGTGGGTTCCGGTGTTCCCGAATTGCAATGGGATACCATAGAAAAAATAAAGCCGGACACTTTAATCTGTGTTCCTTCTTTTTTACTGAAAATGATCGAGTTTGCTGAAGAAAATTCGATAGATTATAAAAATAGCAGTGTAAAAAAAGCGATTTGCATCGGGGAACCGATACGGAATCCGGATTTGTCTTTAAATATACTGGCACAGAAAATCAAATCCCAATGGGATATACAGCTTTTCTCTACCTATGCTTCCACGGAAATGTCAACCGCATTCACAGAATGTGAGTATGGAGTAGGGGGGCATCATCACCCGGAACTAATCATTACTGAATTTTTAGATGAAAATGATCATCCCGTTCCGGAAGGAGAAGCGGGAGAATTAACCATTACTCATCTGCAAATGGAAGGAATGCCGTTGGTACGGTTTAAGACTGGAGATATTGTTCAGCCTTATTATGAAAAATGTAAATGCGGAAGGGTTTCTCTGCGTTTAGGTCCGGTAGTCGGAAGAAAAGATCAGATGATCAAATATAAGGGAACCA
>JAVBRH010000038.1:0-6616 GCA_031548225.1 Apibacter sp. | reverse complement strand
AATTTCATCCGTTTGACAAAGCGGGATCTTACGGAATCCAGGATTGGATCGGATTAGCAAAGATTGATAAAATCGACGGATCGTTTTTTACGGTTATGGGTTTTCCTACCCACATAGTTTATAAATTTCTTCGGAGCTTATGAGAAACAGAGAGATTGAACTTATTGAGAATGCAAGAGAAGTATTCGAAACTTCGAAGGAATTTATTCCTTCCGGATTAAAAGTCGAATATTTGAATAAATTGGCTCAAATAGGTTATTTTGCCATTGATCTGGGAAAATATGAATTAAACCCCCATTCCCGTTTTTCAGATTTGGATGAAGTTATCTCTTCAATAGATAAAAAAGATACCAGGATTATAATTTTATCGGAAACAAAGGAAGGATATTTCCGGGCATTGGAAAATCCTAAGGTGGATTTTATAGAACTTCCTTTTTCCCTGTTAAAAGAAATCGAAAAAGGTTCTCTACAAAGTAAACGGATTATTGCAGGTGTATCTTTAAATTTTGACAAAAACTTCCGCTTTGACGAGAATGCCCTCCGTTCTATAATAGTTCATTGTGCAGAAGCCGGTATAGACAAGATAAAAATATATAATCAGGCAATAGTAGAAGCAACAACCCATGATCCTGTTTCCCAGTTAGGAGATAGTATCAATCAATTTCCGGATATAGAATTTATATCCCATTTTTATGTAAAGGAAGAAAATTGCAGATCCGTTTTCGATTTTATTTATTCTTCCGGATGTTCTTTTATAGAAACAAGTATTAAAGGCCGGGGAAGAAGCGCAACAGGAAGTACGATGCCTACGGAAAAAGTACTTACCTATCTGATGGCGATAAAAGAAAAAACAAAAATTGACGTTTTAGCATTAGAAACAACATATAATACAGCAAGAAAAATATTTTCAGAGTCTTAATTCTTTCCATATTTTTGTATAAAATTTAAAAAAGTGAAAAAAATAGTAGTTTTATTAACTCTTTTATTAGTGGAAGTAACTTATTCACAATCCGTTTTAATGACTGTGGATAAGGACACGATCTATACTTCCGTTTTTGAGAAAAGGCAAAAAAACAGCCTGGAAAAATTAGGAGTGAAGCAAACCGTAGACAATTATATAAATTTCAGTCTGTTAAAGCAATATGCTTTAAAATATAAAGTAGATGAATCCCAGGATTTTCAAATTCAGCTACTGAAAGAGGGGGAAAAACTTAAAGACAGTCTGTATTATCCTTCTGAGGAGCTGGAGCCTTTATTAAAGGACTATTACCAGAAATTAATGAAAGAAAGGGCAGTTCAGATACTGGTTTTTAAGGATGATATATTGCGGGAAAAAGAAAAACAGCGGGAAAAATTTATAAACGGTGTAATCAAAAAAATCAACAATGATCCCTTGGCTTTTCAGGAGGCAGTAGAACAACATTCCTCTACTCAGCTATATAAAAAGTCGGTTTATTTTGATGTCTTTTCATTAGGAAAGTCTGTGGTAGATATGATTTATGAAGCACCTGTGGGTAAAGTCACGAAATTTGTTTCAAAAGACAATTATTATTACCTTATTTTAGTGTCGGATGAAAGAAAATATTTAGGAAATGTTGTACTGGATGATATTTTGATAAAAGATACCACAGAAGAAGGAAGGCTTAAAGCGGAAACGGTGTATGATGAAATCCAAAAAAACGGAGATTTCTTAGGAGCCCGGCAGAAATATTCCCAAAATCTTGAAGAAAGCAAGAATATCAATCCGTTTAATTTCTATTCGGATATGAAGGATAAACAGCTCTATCAATATGTATCAAATGTAATCAATTCAAATGATCCGTCTAATACGTCCATTACGGTATTTCCTCCGATAAAGACAGAGCAGGGATATGTTATCTATAAGTATCTGTTCAGAGAGAGTTATGACACCTATTCCCAGGCAAGAAGTAAGTTATATGCCAGACTGAAAAAGTCCGGAGAAATAAACCGGTTAAATAATGATCTGGTAAAAAAGCTGAAAACAGAACTGGACTATCATGAAAATACTCAAAACATAGAGAAATTCATTCAGTCTCTACCTAAGGATTATAAAGACTTTAAAGATATGAAGCTGGATAATGAGGATCTACTGGTAAACATAGGAGATTCCTATACATTGACAACCCAGGATCTGCTTTCCTTGTTAAAAGGAGTTGAGGAGCAGGATTACCCTGAAATAGAAGAAGGTGCCCGATATATGATTAATACCTGGGAAAATAAGGCCATACTGGATTATTATAAGGAGCATTTTTTTGAAATGAATGACTTTAAAGAGGATTGGAAGAATCTGGAAGATCAGTCGCTGATAAGAATCGCTTTTGCCATTATTACCTCTCAGGCACAACAGGACGTAGAAGGGCAGAAAGAATTTTTGAAGAAGGAAGCATCCAAATACACATGGAAAGAGAGGATTCAGGGTACATTTTACTATTGCCTGAATTCAGATGTGGAAAAAGAAGTGGTACAGATGTTGAAAAGTAAAAAGTCAGTAGATTATATAAAAAATTATTTTAAAGGAAAGACAGATTCCGACAATAATGAGCTTTTGGTAGTGGACAAAGGAAAGCTCAGCAGAGAAGCGTTGAATCTGCCTTCAGATGTGAATTTATCTGATAATATGATATATACGATAGACCGGAAAAACAGAAAGCTGGTTATGAATGTGGAGAAGGTTATTAAAGATGATCCGATGAGTCTGGAAGAACTGCAAACCACTTACATAAATGAATACATTGATTACAAAACAGCGAAAGTAATGGAGCAGTTAAGAAAGGAAGCGAAAATCAATATAAATGAATCTCAGGAAGAAATTCTGGAGAAAAAGTACGGTTTATAAGTTAAAAAATCATAAAAAATAAAGAAACTAATAAAAGAATTTTAAATTTGTAGAAATATAAAGACATACAATGAATAAATTATTTGCAGCGCTGATATTTTTAATAACCGTGACAGGTTTTGCCCAGGAAAGAAAGATTGATGGTATTGTAGCGGTAGTAGGAGATGAAATCATAACAGAATCAGATATCAATGAAGCGGAGAATTATGCCCGTTCCGAAGGACAGGCAATAACAGATAAATGCAGTTTTGTGGAAACCATGATGAAAGAGAAGATAATCCTATATAAGGCCAAACAGGATACTTTGATTACTGTAGGAAAAGATGAGGTTTCCAGAGAGGCACAAACAAGGCTGGACGGATATAAAAACTATTTTGGCAGCAATGAGGAAGTTCTTAAGAATTTCAAGTTTAAAACGATGGGTGAGCTAAGGAGTGTTTTGGAAACTATGATCAAAAATCAGATGTACACCCAGCGGAAAATGGCTGCTATTACCCGAAATGTGGATGTTTCTCCGGAATATCTGAAAGAATTTTATCAAACACATGAATCGGAATTTCCTTATCTGAACGAAGAAATAGAATACGGACAGATTTTTTTGTATCCGGAATTAACCCCCGAACATAAACAGGAATTGATTAATCAGTTAAATGATATAAAAAAACAAATACAGGAAGGAGCCAGTTTTTCTGAAATGGCAAGAAGGTATTCACAAGACCCGGGATCTGCAGAGAATGGAGGATTGATTTTAAATGTAAAAAGAGGGCAGATGGTAAAAGAATTTGAGGCAGTGGCATTTAGCCTGGATGAAGGACAAACATCCGAGCCCTTTGAAACAGAATACGGATATCATATTATCTATCTTGAGAAAAAGAAAGGCCAGGTTTTAGATTTAAGACATATTTTGTTAGTGGCAGAGCCTAACCGGGACGAAATTAAAGCAGCGATTAAAAAACTGGAAGAGATCCGGTCGGATATAAAAGCAGAAAAAATCACCTTTAATGAGGCGGCAATAAAATATTCCAATGATAAATATACCAAATACAACGGAGGAGTGTTGTCTAATCCCCAGACAGGAGACAGCCGGTTTGAAAAAATAAAACTTCCCACTAAAATTTTATATAACCTTTCTGGATTAGGAAAATCAGATTTGTCGGAAGTATTTGAAGACAAAGAAAATGGAAGAACAGTAGCAAGATTGTTGAAAATCACGGATATCCTTCCTGCCCATAAAATTAATTTAGATGTAGATTATAACCGGATTAAAAACTTTGCTCAGAAATCCAAGGAAAACGAAATAGTGGAGAAATGGGTTGAAAGTCAGGTTCCAACTACTTTTATTACTATTCAGGATGATTATAAAAAATGTAATTTCTCTGTAAACTGGTTGCAAAACAGGAAGAAATAATTTTCAGTATTTGAAAACAGGACTCTTTAATATCACTTGGTAATTTGAGTATTCAATACAAATTTTTCATGATGGTAATTTGTAATTAATAACTCTGTTAATTTCCCACGTTTTTCAGGATTGGAGTTTATTGCCCGTGAAGCCCAAACACGATCGATTTTATATTGAGCATAAAGATCATCAAAAAAATGGTTTGACGGATCATTTGATTTCACATCGGAATTACTTAAAATCCATAAATAATTTTGTTTATCCAGTTTATCACAAAAGCGTTTCAGGCGGATTTGCTCATTATCGTTGAAATCTTCCTTAGCGTAAGAAGTAAAACTGGAAGTTTGACTTAAAGGTTTATAAGGCGGGTCAAAATAAAAAAGTGTATAATCTGTGGCATGATGTAAAGTCTGCTCAAAATCACCCGTTAAAATATCTACCTTTTGCAGTAACTCACTATCAGCAAGAATGGTATCTTCATCACAGATAGTCGGATTGGTATATTTTCCGAAAGGTACATTAAATAACCCCTTACTGTTTACACGATATAGCCCGTTAAAGCAGGTACGGTTTAAAAAGATAAATAATGAGGTGTTTTCAACAGGATTAAGTTGTTTTGTATTGAATTCATTCCGTTTTTCGAGATAAAATTCTTTCCGGCTTTCTTCAGACTGTAACGATTTGTATTCCTTCTCTATATATTTTAGCTCAATGATTAAATCAGCAGGCTTGTCTTTAACTACTTGATATGCCGTTGTTAAATCCGAATTAATATCGTTAATAATTGCTTTTTTGATATTTTTAATGTTATTCAAAGCCCAGAAAAGCACCGCACCTCCCCCTACAAATGGCTCAATATAAGTTAATTCCGGAATTTTATGCAGTTCAATAGGTAACGTTTTTTCAATGGAAGAAATTAATTGGCTTTTTCCACCCACCCATTTTATAAATGGCTTTGCCTGTGTTTTTGAGTTTTTGGTGTCTTTATCTGACATAGCCTGTAATTACATTATCCTTAACCTCACAAAGGTACTACTTATCTTGGTAATGCCAAGGTAGTGTTGTTATATGGAAATATGCAAATTCTTTTTGAAAAATTACTGCTTTTTGAAAAATGATTACTAAAAAAAGAAAGTTAACCGGATATTTTTTTAATAAAGGCTATCTTTTTTCTATTTTTGCAAAGAAATATTTAAAGCATGAACTTTATTAAAGATTCCTTCAGAATACAGGCTAAGACTTTTTTCGGATTAGAGGAGATACTTGCTCAGGAACTGAAACAGTTGGGAGCTTCAAAAATCAATATAAAAAATAGAGCTGTTGAATTTTATGGGGATCTGGGTTATTTATATAAAGCCAATTACTCCTTGCGAACAGCATTGAAAATTTTAGTTCCTATCCACTATTTTAAAGCAAAAAATGAAAGTATATTTGAAAAGGAACTGCTCAAATTTCCCTGGGAAGAATATCTTGATAACAGTCAGACTTTTGCCATAGATTCCACGGTTTATTCAGATTATTTCAGCCATTCTCAATATATTATGTTAAAAATGAAGGATGTGATTGCAGACCGGTTCAGAAAGAAATTTGGAAAAAGACCGGATGTGGAAACTCATAATCCGGATATACGGTTTCATCTGCATATCAGTAATGATGAGGTAACCATTTCTTTAGACAGTAGTGGGGAACCTTTATTTAAGAGAGGATACAGAAAATCTCATTTTGAGGCTCCCATTAATGAAGTGCTGGCTGCAGGATTGTTAAACCTGGCAGGTTGGGAAGGAAAGGGTAATTTCTTAGACCCAATGTGCGGATCCGGAACTCTTCTGATAGAAGCGGCTATGATCGCATTGAATATTCCCCCTCAATTACATAGAGAACATTTCGGCTTTATGAACTGGAAAGACTTCGATTCGGAATTATTCACTAAGATTAAAGAAACCCGGCTGAACAGAATCAGGGAATTTGACGGAAAAATTATAGGATATGATATCTCGGCCAAAGCTTTGGAGGCTGCAAAAATAAATATTGAAGCAGCAGACTTATCGGATTTTATAGAAGTGAAAAACCAGGACTTTTTTGAATCGAAAAAAGAATTATTTCCGGTTTTGGTGGTATTCAATCCCCCTTATGGAGAGAGAATGTCTATAGAAGAAGAAACGTTTTACAGAAAAATAGGAGATACTTTAAAATCGGATTATAAAAATACACTGGCCTGGTTTATAACTTCAGATATTGAAGCCTTTAAAAAAGTAGGGCTCCGCCCTTCAAAAAAAGTAAAACTGTACAATGGCAAACTGGAATGTCGTTTTTTTCAATATGACATTTATGAAGGAAGCAAAAAGACAAAGAAACAGATA
>JAVBRH010000182.1:0-9583 GCA_031548225.1 Apibacter sp. | reverse complement strand
CATACTATCTATTTATAATTATTTTAAAAACATACCATACCGTATGGTATGTAAAAGTACTATGTTCTTTTTATCCCTCAAAATTTTATTGCTAAAAAATCTTTTATTTTTAAGCATTATAGCGGATCGGTCTGTTTATGCTGTTTTTCTCCTATTACTACAATTACAAAAACATACCATACGGTATGGTATGTTTTTGTATAACCTGTTTTTCTACCTTAAAAAATCAATTGTTTTTTTATTACAACAATAAAATATGTTGGCTGGCGGTAAGTATATCTCTCAATACCCGGTTAATTTCCGTATCGGGATTGGCTGCCGGTATTCCTAAATAAGGATAGATCTCCAGAATAGTATTTCTTCCTTCTTTCACGATTTCACGGCATAGTTCATTTATTTTCTGTAAGGACTCTTCAGATACCTGTCCTTGGGTTTGTAGTTCTTTCCAGGAAATAGTAGCATAATGAAAAAATAAATCCCTTTTGGTTTCTATTTTTTCTTTTGATTTTTCCAGCAATTGAGTCCTGAAATCCTTATAAACCGGTTCTTTTATTGAATTAAAAATGAGCTGTGCCTGTTCCAGAAAATGTTGCTGCATTCCCAGATGATTTATCGTCAGGGTTAACTCGGCAAAGGTAAGAAAGGGGTATTGATAAATCAGGTGATCGATAGTCCGGGAAGCTCCGTCAATAGAAAAGGTTCGGTTAAAGCCAATTTTTAAATCTTTTACTTCATAAGAATGACTGGCTGTGGCTATAAGTCCCAGGGTGTTCCAGTCTCTTATTATAGTTACTTCCTCCGGATTAAAAAAGAAGGATTTGTAATAAGGAGAGCCATCAGCATTGGTAAGTAATTTTCCTTCCCTTTGAATTTGACAGTTTGCCGTAAAAATAGTAGTGTGAGGAGTTCCGGTCACATAACTCCATTTTCCGTTGACTAAATAACCGTCTTGGGTTTCCTGGGCTATTCCTCCTATTTTTCCACTTCCTGCAAAACAGACCTGAGGATTGCAGAACAATTCCTTTACCAAATCCGGTGATAAATATCCCACAAAAGCATTCGCACCACTGCATAAAGTGACTGTCCATCCCAGGCTTCCGTCAATTTTGGAAATTTCTTCCTGTATTTCCAATCCCGAAATCAAGTCTAGCTCTAAACCTCCTGAACTCTTAGGTACAAACAGGTTAAAAAGTTTATGGGAATAGATGATTTCCAACTGCTTTTCTGTTAATTTTCCTGTTTTTTCCGCCTTTTCTGCTTCTTTTTTTAACTGATCCTCATATTGGGTTGATAAATAGCTCATAATTTCATTTATAGTTTTATTCTTGTTTCACACTAAAAATCAATAACCATCATTTTTAAAGAATGAGGAATTGCCGATCATGAAAAATAAATGAAAAGGGAAATTTTGTATATAAAATCCTTTACCGGCATTATCCGGCAAGTGTACAAAAGAAAATCTTTTGTCGGGTATAATCTCAGCCTGTCTTTCTATACAAGCACCCCTTTCTTTATCTTAAAACAAAGATACGCTTTTTTGGAATTGCAACAGAAAAATCAACTAACAAAATAGAGAACCAAAATATTCATAAATTAGCCTTATTAAATTTTAGCTTTGAAAATATTTACTATATCTATAAACAGCTGGCTAAAAAGTTTTCATGTTCTTTCTACTTGTTTTTGGTTGGGGGCAGTATTTTCTGTTATTGTAATTTTTATTGTTACGCCCAATGGCGAATTAGACAAATCTCTGATTATTTCAAATTCAGAACTCATGAAAAAGCTGGATTATTATATTATTATTCCGTTTTCCAGCTTAAGTTACTTCACAGGGCTTTTAATCTCCTGGAAAACTAATTGGGGATTTTTCAAATATAAATGGATTGTGTGTAAACTTATTGTTTCAACATTATTAATATTGTTTGGTGTATTTTTTCTAGCTCCATGGATTTATAAAAGTGATTATCTGGTAAATAGTAATTACCCGGAATATCGGGCAATACAAAATAAGCTGGGAATATCAATGCTTGTGCAGTTCTTTATAATTATATCACTTGTTTTTATTTCTACCATTAAACCATGGAAAAAATTCAAATAGATTCTCTTTTAGAACTCTTGCATGGAGAATGTAACAACATTCAGGCCGAAGGCTTCTTCACTAGTCACACCCATACATATCTGGGGAGAGTATTATTATTTTTTATGGGAATTCCCAAAGTAGAAAAACAAAAAGGCAAGGTAGTATTAAAAATAAAAAATAATAATAATACTAAAATATGGGAACGATATTTTAATAATAAACTATTTAAAACCTTTTCTAATAAAGGGGATAAAATATTTATAGAGAGACAAGGGCCTGTTTCTTTTGAATTTGAACTTAAAGGAAACGAATCTAAAATAGAATATCTTTTTAGAAAGATGAAAATCGGAGGAATTAAAATCCCTGAAATTCTAAGTCTTCAACCTTATGGACTTTCCTATATAAAAAATCTAAATTCCTGGCATTTTGATATTTGTATCTATTTTCTGTTTGCTCAACCGATAATACGTTATAAAGGTGTCGTTACATTAGTAAAAACTTCCCATAATCAATCAAATAAACTTAACTGATTTTTATCCGGAGTTTTTTTTCCGGATTTAAACGTACTCCGGGTAATTATTTTGTTTACGTCGGACTCCGGTTTTGCATCTCCCAATACGGTTTTTCCTCCGTATTTCCAGGATTCTCTTTTCTCTTTCTCGATCCAGTTCTGAAGTTTATAATCGGGAACAAAATTCTTTTCAATCTGTTGGGAAACTTTGGAAAGGTTTTTTAGTGCTTCGGATTTCTCTTTATCTCCCAATTTTGCCAGATGCAGGGCCTTGTCAAAAATATCAATTGTTTCATCATACACTTTCGTCGGCACCGGAAATGGATGTCCGTCCTTTCCCCCATGAGCAAAGGAAAACCGTGCCGGATCTGAAAAACGGGAAGGTGTGCCATGAACTACTTCGCTTACCAAAGTCAGAGATTGTAAAGTGCGGGGTCCGACTCCATTCAGTAACAGTAAAGATTCTATATCTGCAACCTGGGTTTCATGTGCCAAAAGCAAGGTGGCTCCCAATCTTTTCAGATTAACATCTTTCTCCAGTACTTCATGATGTGCAGGCATGATAAGTGAAATTTCCTTCATCAATTTATCCGGATTTTCACGGGTTAATTCCAGAATTCCCTGTTTAGCAGATACTGCCTGTTTATCGGTAAGATTTAGAATCTGTCCCTGATTTTTTCCGTAAATAAAAGTATGCGGTTCTTCCGTAAAGGATTCTACAGAAGTGGATAACCAGTGATAACGACGTGCCATTCTTTCATTGGGATTCATTCCCTGCTGAATAACCGCCCAGTCTCCTTCCTGTGTAACTACAAAAGAATGCAGATAGAGCTGAAATCCATCCTGAATAGCTGTATTATCTACTTTAGCTGCCAATTTACTGCTCCTGACCAGTTCTTGTCCGTTCAACCCGGTTTTATAAGCCACTTCCAGTAATTCATTCGGAGTATTACGGGAAGATTTTCCTCTTCCTCCGCAAATGTAAATTCCCAGTTCAGATGAACGTTGATTCACAGACTTTTTCAATGCATTCATTACAGAAGTGGTAATTCCTGAAGAATGCCAATCCATTCCCAATACACAGCCTAAAGACTGAAACCAAAAGGGATCGCTCAGTTTCTGCAACAGGACAGGCCTGCCATACTCCAAAACAATAGCCTCAACGATTGCTCCTCCCAGTAAACTCATTCTCTGAGCCAGCCAGGGCGGAACTGTTCCATAATGTAAAGGTAAATCGGCATGTCCTTTCTTCATATAATAAAGGTAAGAATTTAAACCGGGATTCTTAATTAAATACCGTTTTAAAGTTTATTTTTTTGATAATCAGGGCTTAATCATATTCCTTAAACTTATTTGCTTTGAAATTGTGTGACAGATCCTCTCCACCTCTCCAAAGAAGGAACTTGTCTTTCTGAACAGAGTGTTAGCGGAGTGAAGAATCTCTACTAACAGCCGATAGCCATTAGCTAATAGCTTTTAGAAAATCTTATATCCTACAATCGTAAATCAATAATTGCAATTCGTAAATCTAACTTCTAACTTAGAGAGATTCCTCCTTTGTATGAAGAACAGATAATTGGCATATCGGCATATTGGCACATCAGCATATCAGTATTCAACTATAAGCTTTCTTCTATAAACCGGGATTTTAATTCGGTTTCTTCCCATTCTTTTTCCGGATTGCTTTGTGCTGTAATCCCTCCTCCGATAAAAAGTAAAGCTCCATTCTTATAGAGTTTTGCACATCTCAGATTGACGAAGTATTTTTCGAAATCAGGAGTTTTCAGCCCGATATATCCTGCATAGAAATCCCGGTCATAGCCTTCCTCTTTCAGGATAAAATTCCGGCTTGTATCTAAAGGAAGTCCGCAGACTGCTGGTGTAGGATGAAGATTTTGGATCAGTCCGGAGAGCAGGGAAGGATTTTCCAATTGAACGGAAAGATAAGTGACAAGGTGTTTAAGGTGTCCCAGGTGAAGGGTGGTGGGACCGTTTGAAAAAATATAAGGAGAATAGTCCTTCAGTTTTTTCCGGACGTATTCGGTAACCAGCTTTTGTTCTTTAATTTCTTTTTCTTCCCAGAGAAAACGGTCTTCATCGGGCAGAGTTCCGGCTAAAGACATAGTTCTGAAAACGGAGTTTTCAAAAGTACCCAAAATTTCAGGTGTTGCTCCCAGCCAGATTTCTTCTTTGTTCCAGTAACTCAGATGACAAAAAGAATCGGGATATTTATTACATAAAAACAGGAATGACCGGATTGGGTGTATTTCCGGGTTTTTAATCCATTTTTCCCGGGAAATTACAATTTTATGTGCCTTATTTTCCTGTAAAAATCCGACAGTTTTTTCCAGCAGGGTTAAATATTCATTTTTGGAAATTACCGTAGTATCTTTTTTAGGAGAAAGTGGAATTGAGGATTCGGTTTTTTCATCGGAAATGGAGATTTCCTGAAAATCGGAAAAATGAAATTCATACTTTTTAGAAGAATCGAAAGAAATAAAAGAATAATGGTTTTGTCCCTTTTCGTCTTCGATCAGTAAAAGTATCCGTTCCTCTTTAGGTAAACGGATAAGAGCAAAAGGATGATTGGATAAAATTTGAGTTTTTATAGATTCAAAAAAAGACATTTATTTGAAATCTTTTTTGGGAACAATACGGTTGATCATAGTAGCATAACAGTTTTTGAAAATATTTTCCCCGTTTACATTATAAATGTTGATTTCAATTACCTGAGAGGTATTCCCCTTGTTGAGAAAGCTGGCAACAGCTCTGATTTTCCCGGTTCTTACCGCTTTCAGATGATATCCGTTTACCTGAGTTCCAAAAATATAGTATTCATTTACATCAACAGTCATAGAGGATAATATGGAACCTACCGTTTCAGCCATGGAAAGGGAAACTCCCCCGTGTAAAAAGCCCATAGGCTGATGAACTTTGGAACTGACCTCCATTTCAGCGGTTATGGTATCTCCGGTAAATTCTGTGTACACAATACCTAAATGTTCCATTAACGTATTCTTGGAAGATTCATTCAGATGTCTTAGTATTTCCTCGTTGCTCATTCTGTTTTTTTAGATTTTATACAAATGTAGAAAATATTTGGCTTGACGTATATTTAAAAATGAGGAGAATATACTTTAGTATCTTTTAACAATGAGATTGCAATATAGAATTCTGGTATTATTATCTTTAAAGCAGCTCATTTTAATAAATCGATATAGATTATTGTAAATTTTGATAATAGCAAAATTTATGTAAATTTGCTATTTTAAATAATGGATGATAAAGATATAAAAGATTATAATAAAAGATAAATTTAAATAATAAATCCCTTACAATCCCATGAATTTTAAATACAAGTGTTTACTCCAGAGTTTTTTTTCAAAAATACCAAAAGGAGAGGTTATAAACTATGGGTTTCAGAAATATGTGATGCGTTCTTTGCCTGTGTCAGATAAATTTTTTTTAGATAAAGTAAACCATGCATATAACCATTACACTAAGTTTCAAAAGTACAATTCTCTTGAAAAAAATAGTCAGCAGTATTATGAGTTTGGAGCAGGATGGGATTTGATTACCCCCATTGCTATGTCTTTATTGGGGTTTGAAGTTACCTGTATTGATATAAGACGATTGATATTTAATCATTTGATTTCAGATACTCTTAATAAATTTAACAAAAACAGGGAACGTTTGCCTTTTTCCATAGAACCTTTGGATTTGAAGGAAGGAGAGTATCAGTTAGACTATTTAAAAAAGAAGTTTAATTTTTCGTATTTGGCTCCTTTAGATGCCAGAAACACGGGGTTTGATTCCGATTCTTATGATTTTGCGACCTCTACTGTTACGATGGAGCATATTCCCAAAAATGATATATATCTGATTCTTAAAGAAACATACAGGATAATGAAGCCCGGGGGGATAGTATCTATGATAATCGATTATCGAGATCATTGGTCTTATTTTGATAAAAGTATCTCCGCCTACAATTTCCTTACATATTCAGATAAAGAATGGGTGAAATATAATCCAGACTTACATTATCAGAACAGAATGAGGCATAAGGATTATCTGTCTCTTATTTCCAAAACCAATTTTGAGGTCATAGAAGATATCCCGATATTACCGTCAGATGATGATATTAAAATCATTGAAAAACTGGATATTGACGAAAAATATAAAAACTACAGCCTGAAGGAATTAGGAATAAAGGGCTCACATGTTGTGTTGAGAAAATAATTTCCTGCTGATTTTCAGTTTAATTGATTTTGCAATAGAGTTGCGAGGAGTAAGTCTTAATTTTGTAAGATAAGCTCAAAGCAAATAACTATACAGGTTGTTCCTGTGGTTTTTCCCTAAGGTTACACTTAGCCCGCCAGGGGAATAGAAAATCATATCCAGTACACTACAATTTGGGTTAATTAGCGGGTAAAAATTACAGATTTCCGTCAGTTTTTCAATAGCAGGTTTCAAGCCATAAATTTTGTAACTTGCACCACAATTTATAAAAAATAGAAATGTCGGAGAGTACAAAGGTTTTACAAGTAATCATTATAGGTTCCGGCCCGGCCGGTTTTACAGCTGCCATCTATGCCGCAAGAGCCGGGATGGATCCGGTTATGATTACCGGAATGGAACTGGGAGGACAATTGACCACTACTACGGATGTGGAGAATTTTCCCGGGTATCCTGAAGGAGTGACTGGCCCGGAAATGATGCAGCAGTTTCAAAAGCAGGCGGAAAGATTCGGAACGGAAGTTATTATAGATAAAGTGACCGAAGTAGTTTTCGGAGAAAAACAGGGAGATATTCACATAGTGAAAACCTCTTCCGGGAAAGAATTCCGGACAAAAGCCGTAATTATTTCTACTGGTGCGAGCGCCAAATATTTAGGAAAAGATTTCGAAGAAAAATATAAAGGAGGAGGAGTTTCCGCATGTGCTACCTGTGACGGATTTTTCTACCGGGGAAGAAATGTAGTCGTAGTAGGAGGAGGAGATACAGCAGCAGAAGAGGCTACCTATTTATCCAAGATCTGTAAAACTGTGTATATGGTTGTAAGAAAAGACTATTTACGGGCTTCTAAGATAATGAAAGAAAGAGTGGAAGCAACCCCTAACATTGTTTTGCTGTACAATCACGAAATGGTTGATTTAAAAGGAGATAATAACCTGGTTTCCCAGGCGGTGGTAATTAACAATCAGACAAACGAAGAAAAAACGTTGGAAGTGGACGGAATTTTCATAGCGATAGGACACTCTCCAAATACAGATGCTTTCAAAGGAAAGCTTGAAATGGATGAAACAGGATATCTGATCGTCCGGCCTTTTTCTACGGAAACCAATATTCCGGGAGTTTTTGCTGCCGGAGATGTAGCAGATAAAAAATACCGTCAGGCTGTTACAGCCGCAGGATCAGGATGTATGGCCGCTCTGGATGCCGAAAAATACGTAGCAGCAACAGAATATTAAATTATCCATTTACTATCCGGTTTATGAATATCCCAAGTAAGATTTTGGAAGAAGCAGTGGAAGAGATTTCCCGGCTTCCGGGAATAGGAAGACGGACAGCTCTTCGTCTGGCCCTTCATCTGCTGGATATTCCGGAAACCTGTACGGATAACCTGACCAAAGCTCTCTCACATTTGGTGCATGATATAAAACACTGCCGGGAATGCAACAATCTTTCCGACACTGATGTTTGTACTATCTGTGCCAATCCGTACCGGAATGAAAAAATAATCTGTGTAGTAGAAGACGTAAGGGATGTCATGGCTATAGAAAGCACACAGCAGTTCAATGGAAAATACCATGTGCTGGGAGGA
Source organism: Apibacter sp. (assembly GCA_031548225.1). Taxonomy (GTDB): domain Bacteria; phylum Bacteroidota; class Bacteroidia; order Flavobacteriales; family Weeksellaceae; genus Apibacter. The sequence goes on along the minus strand of JAVBRH010000182.1, from coordinate 1,168 downwards.
AGAATTTCCCCTATGGAAGGAGTCAGTGCTGCCGATCTATGCATTACCCCTTTGATAAACCGGGTAAAAGAACAGGAGGCTGAAGAAATTATTTTTGCTTTAAGTGCTACTATTGAAGGAGATACAACCATGTTCTACCTGTATAAAATATTGAATGATACAAATGTTAAGTTTACCACCATTGCCCGGGGAATAGGAGTGGGGGATGAACTCGAATATACGGATGAGCTGACCTTAATACGATCTTTACAGAACAGGATTCCTTACCAGCAGGGAATCAAATAGCTAAAAATAAATGAAACAGCTGTCCATCATCATTGTTAACTATAATGTTAAGGAGTTTCTTAAAAATTGTATTCAAAGCTGTTTAGATGCCGTTCACAATTTTGAAACAGAGATTATTGTAGTTGACAATCACTCCACGGACGGAAGTAAAGAATATATAACCTCATTTTTTCCTGGAATTACCTGGATTCAGAATACGGAAAATCTGGGATTTTCAAAAGCAAACAACATAGGAGCCCGGAATGCCTCGGGAAAATATATCTTAATTTTGAATCCGGATACCCTGCTCCCTCAGGATATTTTTGATAAAATAATCTCTTTTGCAGAAGACAAAAAAGACTTTGGAGCCTTAGGAGTACGGATTGTTGATAATCAGGGCTGTTATCGGCCTGAATCCAAAAGAAATACCCCCAATCCAAAAAATACATTTACCAAACTTTTTTCTTACCTGTTTTTTCAAAGAAAAAACAAAGCAGGAGGATATTACAACGAAGTTTTAGGTGAATTTGAGATCGGAAAAGTGGAAATATTAACCGGTTCTTTCTTCTTCACCACAAAAAAAGTTTATGAAGAAGCGGGAGGTTTTGATGAGGTCTATTTTATGTATGGAGAGGACATAGATCTGAGTTATACTATCAGGAATTTAGGGTATCAGAATTACTATTTCGGGCAAACTTCCATTGTCCACTATAAAGGAGAATCCACAATCCAAGACAAAATTTATTACCGCAGGTTTTTTCAGGCCATGAGTATCTTTATAAAAAAATATTACCGGAAACCGTATTGGAAATATTTAATATTACTTTTGGGATTAAAGGTAAGATACTATCTGGCTCTGCTTATCTATAAATTTGATAAATAAACAATTTGTGTATTGAAAATT
>JAVBRH010000248.1:0-2786 GCA_031548225.1 Apibacter sp. | reverse complement strand
TTTAAAACATCATGAGGATTTTCATATTTAGGGTAGTTCCAATGATGAATTTCACCATCGAGAGTTACCCCTTTTTCTTTAGCTACTTCACTTATTTTACTCCTTGTAGTACTCCATGCCTCTTCACAAAGGTTTTGAATTTCTGTTTGAGTTAATCCTGCAAAATTATTATTTTTTGCTTCAAGATATCGTTTATAAGCATTATCACGTTTTGATTTAGCTAATCTATCTAAAGCTTCATCAAAAATTTCCATTAATTTTGGATTATCTTTTAACATTTTTATCCCTAAACTTTTAGGAGTTACTTTCCTAATACCAACCTTAAAAATCCCTGTGATAGTTTTTGTTAGCTTGCCTAATTTACTTGCTTGTACAAATTTATTAATTGTAGCCATAGCAGAGGCTGTTTTTTCAGAAAGATTGGCAAGAGCCGCGCTTCCTTTAACTCCCTTAATTGCCGCTCCGGCTCCCTTGGTTCCTACTACCAGCTCCAGTATAAATTCGGAAGCCTCTCCTGCTATTACTCCCCTTTCCGCACCGGTTCCGTTTTCTATCTTTCGGTCCCAGAATTCGGAAGCCGCCGTTTTTATTCCTTCATTTGTATCGGATAGAGAGGTACCCCATTCTTTGTCAAAATGAGAAAGCCTTTCCTCCGGAGTAGAGGTAATCCAGTCTGTCATTGATACATTGGAAGGCTTTGCCAGCATAGAGGCCAGGGAGGTGGGAGAATATCCTATAACCCCGGTTGCGCCTAAAGTTCCCAGCCCTTTGGCTGTGTCTATAGGATGACATACCATCTCTGTGATACCGTTCCACGATTTTTTCCCTCCCTGTCTGAATCCTCTCCCCACATCAGAATAATCAGCGCCTAATAGTGTGGCAGAGGGACTCAAAGCAAATCCTATTATAGAATCCAGCACGGGAATTTTATCCACCCGGTTTTCTTTATCTGATTCTAATGAGGCTGTTGCGGATTCTTCGTCAAAAAAAATATCAATATTTCCTCCCTGCATACATTTGCAATAAGAAGTATGCAATAATGGTTTTTGCCCTTCTACTTTGGTTCCTCCTTCATGTATCTTTTTCCATTGAGGAGTTTTAGGCAGACAGGTATTTCCAGAAGAAGAGCAGGCATCAAAACAGGGGATATTGGTAATAGGAACATTATCCTTCTCTGTGGCAATGATTTCTCCATACAATTTATGTTTCTTCGGGGTTACCTTCAAATTTTTTATGGTTGCTCCCTGGTCACATTTCAAATATACTCCGTCAGGAACATATAAATCATCTACTGCCATGTTTTCAGTTTTTAATTAATAGGGTTTGTTCTTCCAGATACCAGGCATCTGCTATTATTGTCTGTACATAAGTCTCCGCCCTTTCCAAACTTCCGGTGTTTAAAAACGTCTCTGGATTGTATTGATAAAATTCACTGTAATCCAATAATAAATCACTTCCTATAGCAACTTTACCTGCCAGTTTTTTCATATACCGGAAAAGCGTCTCTTTTTTTATTTTTTCTTTATCCACACCGCCCACACACGAGCCTATAATTGCCTCTCCATTACTTTTATCTAAAGCTGAAAACTTTTTCAGGGGAAGATGATATCCCTCACCAAAATAATCTCGTAAGATATCTGTTGTTTTATAGGCATTTATCGGAGACTCGGAACTGTTTTTTAAACTTCGATGATAAAAATCAAGCTCTTTACATAAGAGTTGAATAACCGGATTCAGTTCAAAAAGCCTTTTTACAGAGACCGGGTTGTCTTTTATTTTTTTTAAGCCGTTTATAAGGTTTTTTCGTCTGTTGCCGTCCAGATACTGTGACACTTTCTCTACTTTTTCCCGGTATGATGTGTTTAAGTCAAAAGCTTTGAAATCATAGGATATCTGTCCATCTATATTTATAGAAAAATCCGCCCTTTTTACATAATCCCAAAAAATATAAAATTCCAGGATAAAGTTTGTTTTCTTACGGCATTCCACATTTTTAAAGTCAATACTCCAATGGAACGTGTTTTCATCATATTTTGATATTCCCATGTCTATATTCCCTTCAACTTCATGTTCTATCTTACTTCCCCTCATCCACTGACTTCGTGTATAGAGAAAACGATAGGATATTTTATCATCACCGCTTACAGAAGGAATTACTTCTTCCTCTCTGAAAATTTCAGACAAATTAAACCAGGACATAATTTTAATTTGAATTTACTTCCGGTGCGGATAAATTTATTTGGCTGGCTGCTGAAGCATCTATTTTTTCCTCTCCTTCTATGCTTATATTCTTAGCTTTTACGGTTATATCATCATTGATTTTTATTCCTGCATCTGCTCCTTCCTTGCCTATTTCCGTATCCGTACTTCCTATTATCTTAACATTGATCCCTTTTATTTCTATTTCTCCGGTAGCATTTAGAGTAATGGAACTGGAACCGGAAGTAAGGGTTATGCACGTTTTACCTTCTAAATTAATATTCCCATCCTTATCCATTTTCAGGTTGGCCTGTCCGTCCGGAGCTTCTTTATTTCCTCCCACTGCAATCGTCTGAGAAGCAGACGTGCCGATGGAAGAATTCCCGGAACCGTCAAACCTCATACTGGTCTGCCCGTGGTCTTCCAGTAAAACGCTTCCTACCTTATCATTCATCAGCAGCTTGTTGCCGCTTGCGGTTTGCAGTCCCTTGTTGTAGTTTCCTGCACCTCCATGCCCGGATTTGCTCTGTCCGTTGAACATAGCTCCCAACACTACCGGTTTCTCCGCATTCCCATTTTCAAAGCCC
>JAVBRH010000239.1:0-6955 GCA_031548225.1 Apibacter sp. | reverse complement strand
CTGGCAGAAGAAAATGTTGAAAATTCTCCTTTTTCTTCTGCTATTTCGGTTATCCATTGCGGGTTGCAAAACTTTAGTCCACAGCAAAAGTTTGATTATATTATCTGCAATCCTCCGTATTTTGAAATTTCCGAGCAATTACATCTCAAACATCCTGTAGCACGACATCAGGTTAAACTGGATTATTCGGATTTATTGGAAAAATCCTCTGAATTATTATCAGTAGAAGGAGTTTCCGGATATATTTTTCCTTTTGACAGGGAAGATTTTCTAATTTCCCGGGCAGAGGATCTGAATTTATTTCCCAAAAGGATTATACGGATTTATGGAATCAAGGATGGAAAGGTTAAACGGACTTTTTTGGAATTATCCCGTATAAAATGCAAGGTGCAGAAAGAGGATTTTTACATAGAACAAAGCCCGCGTGTATGGTCTGAAGAATATAAAAATTTAACCCGGGAATTTTATCTATAACAATGCATCAAAGGCATTTTCAATATGAGTGATTTCCCATTTTCCTTCTTTTTTTAGAATGGAAATAATATCAAACCGGACTTCTACATCCAAATCTTTCATTACTACATACTGATCGGCAGCCATAAGGAGCAGCTTCTTTTTAGCCAGGGTCACTGCTTCTTCGGGTTTCACTATGTCTTCATAGCTTCTTGCCTTGACTTCTGCTATGATCAAATTTTCTTCTTTTTGTGCAATGATGTCTATTTCCGCCTTCAGATATCTCCAGTTTCGTTCCAGTATTTTATACCCGGAATTTTTTAAAAACTCTGAAGCCTTTTCCTCTGCCTCTTTTCCAAATTCGTTATGTCCTGCCATAGTATATTAAAATTATTTTCTACCTGTTTTATAAATTTACAAACCATAAAAGTAATATCTTTGCAAAAAACAAAGTATGAGAAATTTAATGTTCTTATTTTTCGGGATTTTAAATTTTAGTTTTTTCATTTCCTGTGGGGAAGAAAACTTTGATCCATATACCAATAAAGACTACGATAAAGCAAAGGGATTACTCCCTGTAGAAATTGTTCAAACCACTCCAAACGGAAGCATAACAACAGTATTAGAATATGACCTTGAAGACCGGATTACAAGTATTCATACCTCAAGTTCAATTATAGGCTCTGATCCTGTTTCCCAAACGATTACCTATAATCCGAATGGGACGGTAAACACAGTGGTATCGCGTTATGCCGGATTATCTACTACTTATACCTATGAATATATACCATCAGAAAACGAAATACTGGAACATCAAACTATGAACGGGTGGCCGGGCCCTACCCGAATCCTTGATTTTGATAGGAAAGGAAATCTTACAACCATAACTAATCCCAATGGTACTACCATCTCCTTCAAGTATGATGGAAACAGGAATTTAATTGAAAAAGATGGCGCCCACTATCTTTATGACAATACCAAAGGATTTATGTCTGCCATAAAAACTCCTCATTGGTTATTTTATGCACTTGACGATGATTTCATTACAGTTGGAACATATAATTTAGCTAATAATGTAACCCTGGATAAAGATAACAATACCTATGAATATCCTGAAGCCGGGCTTAATTCTTCCCAGTATTCGACTCAGGTTCTTATAAACGGAGGAACAGGGAAAATAGACATAAAATACGAATTAGGGACTCAGTTTGAAAATTAGAAAATAAGATTTCCCGGGGCTAATTTATTAACCTAAATCTTCATTCCAAAGCTATTTGTAAATTCCCAAAACAGGGCATAAATCTACAATAATGGAAAAAATAATTACCTATTGTTTTTTATTCGCTTTTTTGATATTCACAAATTGTAATAATGGGACTTTAAGCCAGGAAAAAAATAATGTGAAGTATTATGCCACATTCGTTGGATATAGTCACCCTGTTAAACTTGTAGATGAACTCGATTCTAAAAGTATTAATGAGAGACGAAGTTATTATATAGCTTATTACAAAAATAATAAATCGTAAAAGTGGAAAAGAAATTAGAGGGTAAAACAAGTTATTGCTATACTTATGAGTATGATAATAAAGGCAGATTAATTAAAATCATTACTATTAATAGCGAAGGTAGAGAGGACATAATTATTCCAAAATAGATTTATTTATTTTCTTCTCTAATAAATAGCAGCATAAAGCTCCTAATGTGTAAGCAAGGATATCTTCCCAGCTAAAGGAAGTGCCGATCATTATCCGCAATATCTTGTTTTTTACTTGTAAAACATCGGCGATATGGAAATATTGGGCTGTTTCTACCGCATAAGCAAATAAAAGAACTGCAATAATAAGATACGATGTCCGGGTCTGAATAAAGCTTTTAGCAAAATAATAGATCAGGAAAATCACTAAAAAGTCTCCTCCAAAAGGTCGTATAAAAGAATCCCTGACAAATGCACCTATCAAAATTTCTATTGCCAGGAATAGTAAAAACAATAAAAAAGCTTTTGAATTGAATCGTAATTTCATTTTCTATGATCTAATCATTTATATTTTTAAAGAAGTAACTAAACCTTCTCCACTTCAATCTTTCCGTTTCCAATATAAACCAATAATTTTTCTTCTATTTCTTTTCCAAAAGATTCCAATGCCTGGGAATATAATTCAATTTGTTTTTTGTGCTTAGGCAGCTTTTCCCCGGTTTTAAAATCTATGATGGTAAATTTATTATTTATTTCCACCAACCGGTCCGGGCGGTAAAATCTTCCTTCAAAAAGGATCTCCTGTTCCTGATAAACTTTTATTCCTTTTGAAAAGTATTTCCGTAACCGGGAATCTTCCACTATGGAATTGATAATTTCCTGAATTTCTTCCTGTTGAGTGCTTTGCATCAGTCCGGATAAAATCATTTTTTTACTGATTAGGGGAAATTCCTCTCCGGTTATGATTTTTTCCAAAACAGAATGAATACTATTACCGTATTGGATATTTTGATTTTCCTCGGAATAAAACTTCCGTGCTTCCGTACTTACCTGTATTTTTTGATTCCAATTCTCGGAACACCAGGGTATTTTCTCTTCCTGAACGGGAACAGACGATGGGGAATCTTCTTTTTTTCTGTAGTTTTCCTGAGGGTATAATTCTACTATTCCTTCAGTATTGCAGGCTCTGCTATGCAAAAACTTTTCCAGCGGACTTTGTTCCTTAGCCTGCTCCTTTCGCTCTTCTAATAAAAATAGCTGCTGGGATGCCCGGGTAGTTGCGACATATTGTACACAAAGTTCATCGATCTTGTTTTCAAATTCCCGTACAGCCACTATTTCCTTTATATCCGTATCTATTTCATCCAAACCGGATTTGGAGGAGGTATAATACTGGTTAAATCCATTGTACAATTCTTTATCCAGAGGGAACCAGTATTCTTCTTTTTTGGATCTGTTGGGAAACATGGGATAGATTACTACAGGAAATTCCAGTCCTTTAGATTTATGGATAGTCATAATCCGGATAGCATCCCGGTTATCAGGGAACCGGATAGATAATTTGGGGCTTTTTAATTCCCAATTTTCTAAAAATTCATATAGACTGATACTTCCTTTCTTTTCCAGTTGTAAAATCAGGTCCAGTAAAGCGGAAATATACATTTTCTCCTCTTCTCCAAAACCCAAAGACCGGGTAAGTTCTTCCGTATAGTCAAAAAAGCTCAGATGAGTATGCTGCTGATATTTTAAATTGATTCCGAAAGCTTCCTGCAAATAGTCTAAAGTTTCTTTGAGGGTCTTATTTTTTATCTTCAGCATTTCTGAAGTAAAATCTTCCAATTGTATTTTTTCCAGTTTCCAGAGTTGATACAGCATGAATAGTAACTGTTCTTCATCCTGAGTGTCGGCAATCCACCGAAAGGCGGCAATAATAGCCTGAATGGCAGGTGAAGAGGAAACCAGTAATGCTTCTTCCGTTAAAACAGGATATCCTTTTTCTGCCAGCAGGTTTACAATGGGAAAACCGTGTTTTTTATTCCGGATTAATATAGCTATATCTTTCAAAGAAAATCCGTTATTTATAGTATCTTCCACAATTTCCAAAGTTCTTTGGGCTATGCGATTTTCTTCTTCATCCGAAGGCGTAACAAAAGAAACCTGTACCCTTCCTCCCGTTTTCAGCTTTGGATTCTGACGGGCTTCCGAGCCAAACAATTTTCTGTATTCCGGATTTTCTAACTCCGTATCTGCCAAAAATTGATAAAAACTATTATTAAAATCCACTACATTAGGCAAACTTCTGTAATTATCCAGAAGGGTGACAAGGTTTATATTCTGATTTTCTGCTGTAGAGATTAAATCGATCAGAATTTCCGGTTTCCCGGAACGGAAACGATAAATTGCCTGTTTAGGGTCTCCGACCAAGGTAATGGAAGTCCCGTCGGATGCTTTGGCATCACTTAACAAAGGAGAAAAATTAGTCCATTGTAATTGAGAAGTATCCTGGAACTCATCAATGAAATAATGCCGGTATCTTCCGCCCAGCTTTTCATAAATAAAAGCCACCGGCTCATTTTTTAAGTGCCTGCTGATAACCGGATTCACGTCGGAAAGAAATATAATATCCTGATCTGTTTTTTTATCAATCAGAAAACGGGAAATTTCAGACTGTAATTCAATCGTTATTAAGTTTTTACGAACCGACTCATCTATTTTTATCCTCTTAATCCAGTCCTTTATTTGATAAAAAGCCTGAATCAGTTGAGGTGCTATAAGGCGGATATCTTCTTCTTTAGAGGAATTTGCCTTTGCATACCTTTCTTCTTCACAGAATTTTATATAATAAGAAGAGGAAAAGTTAACGGCCATCATCTTTTGTTCATCCAGTGCTTTATAAAAAAAGCCTCCCATTCCGTTTGCCCCCTGAAAGAAATCCGAGGCTTCCAGTCCCTGATTTTCAATCAGAGTCAGGGACTTTCCGGCTAATTCCTTCACTTTTTCACGATAAGAATGGATTCTCTTTGAAATAATCTGGTTTAACTTTTTAAATTCTTCAAAGTTCTTTTCCGTAATGGAAGAGATCTTTTCCAGATGCATTTCTTTTAAAAAGTTCTGAGAGGATTCTAATAAGTCAGTCCTGATATCGGTAGAAGATTCCTTTTCAAAATTCCAGAATATATAATTTAAGATCACTTCTGCAAAAGGATTATCCGTTCCCAATTCATCAATTAATTCATCTATAGATTGTTTCAGATAATCAGAAGCATCCAGTTCCACGGCAAAAGAGTAAGACAGTCCCAGCTCCCTGGTAAATGATTTCATCAGTTGCAGGTTAAATTTGTCTATGGTACTGATGCTCAAAAGGGAATAATGATGAAGAATATAAGATAAAGATTTTTTAGCCCTTAAACTCAGTTCTTTACTATCTATTCCCAATTCTTTTGAAATCTGTTTTAAAACAGGGTGAGAATCATACGTTTTTTCTTCAGAGAAATCTTTCAGCCAGGAAAGAATACGGACTTTCATTTCATTAGCTGCTTTATTGGTAAAGGTTACGGCTAAAATAGAACGAATGGCTTCCGGATTTTCATTTTCTAATAAGATAGAAAGAAAATTCTTAACTAAGGTATAGGTTTTCCCTGCCCCGGCGGAAGCATTGTATATAGTATAAACCGAGTTCATGAATCAAAGTTAAAAAAAGAAATTATCTAAAAAGCAAGTATCTTCTTTTTTACTTTCCGGACAGCCTTTTACTAATTTACTATGTTGAGATATTTACCTTACAACAATGAATCTGAGTTTTTTTATTCCTGAGCCCGTAGATATCATTATATTATAGATTCCGGGTGTCCATCCCGCCACATTAACACGGAAGCCTCCTCTCTGGTTTATTTTCTGTTCCCGGAGCAATAAACCTACGGAATCAAAAATCTTATAATCGGTAATAAGGACATCCGGGTCTGTGAATACCACATTAAAATCATCACCGGTTACGGGGTTAGGAGATAATTTCGCGGATAAGGAAGTATTCATAGCTTCAGGATCCAGCCACACATCTGAAGTGGCTAAGATAGCTCTTCTCGGGGAATTTTGAAGAACTGCTAAAATCCGTGCTTTCTGATCCAGGGTAAACAGGTTCATACAGGCATCCTGGGTATAATCCATATAATTTTCCGTCATATCGTTTCCCGGATTTGACGGACAGGAATCATATATGGCGTTGCAGTCATAATTAGGTTCAGAAGCTGCCGGAGTATCCAGGCAGTAATCTTTATAACTGTCTGTCGCATCAACTATACACAGGCTGTTATCTCCCCAGATATGCCTTAATCCTAATGCATGTCCTATTTCATGAGTCAGGGTTCTTCCTTTGTTGTAAATAGTATGATAAGTTCCCGGAGCGGAATCCGCAGAGCCGAACGCCTTCCAGGTAATAACCACTCCGTCGGTATTGGCCGTATAAGGACCGGATAAACCCGGTAGTCCGGAACTTGCAGGAAACTGGGCATATCCCAGGGTAGTGGATAAATCCCCTCCAAATTCACATACCCAGATATTGAGGTATTTGTCGGGATCCCATTGAGTCTGCGGTTTTAAATAAGTTTCAATGTTATATTCGTTCCACACATATCCTGTTTTAACCACCCGGTCAATTCCATTGGTGGCATGGCCGAAAGGATCTGTCTTTGCCAGGAGGAATTCTATTTCCATGTCCGCTCCTACCGGATTGGTGTTATACCCCGGTGTGCCGAGCATTTTCTGGTAATCCTGATTTAAGACGGTAATCTGTGACTCCACTCTTGCATCGGAAATATTGGCACCTTGTCCTAAAGGAAGCCCACTATGAACGACATGAACCACCACTGGTATGGTAATGGTAGCACTCGCTGTTTTTGCTGATTTCAGCAAAGTTTTCATTCTTTTAGCTCTGGGAGCAAGCCATTCTTCAAATTGTTTTTCGGAAGCTCTTGTGCTGTCTTTGCTCTCGAGATATTTTTCATATTCCGTGGAAGCACAGCGAATCAACCC
>JAVBRH010000057.1:0-5045 GCA_031548225.1 Apibacter sp. | reverse complement strand
ATTCCTTTTGGTTGTCAATCCGTTTATCTTTTTCCGGGGCATGAAAAAACAGATTTCCCAAAACCCGGAACTTACCGAAAAAATCACTTATGAATTTACGGATAAACAGATGAAAATAACAGGAGAAAGTTTTACTGCGGGAGTTCCCTGGGAAAATATCAAAAAAATTCAGGAAAAGGATAACTGGATTTTCATCCAGCAAATACAAAAAGTGATGAATTTCATTCCCAAATCCGCTTTTGAAGATAACTTGGATGAATTCAGAGTTTTCATAAAAAAGAAGGGGTTTTGATTCCCCCTCTTTCATTCATTATTCCTGAGGGTTTATTCTATAGGTTAAAGCTCCTGAAGGGCACTTTGTGATCTGTGAAATCAGTTCTTCTGTTGTAGCATTTTTAATACTAATCCAGGGTTTTTCCCTGGGATTATATACCAAAGGCAGAGTTTTAACACAAATTCCTACATGCTGGCATATCCCAGGTTTCCAGATAATGGTTAGTTCTCCGTTAGAATATTCTATTTTTTTACTGTTCATCACTTGCGGGTTTTATAGGTTAATTTCTTTTTTTACCAGTGATTTCCAGTCAGGGTGTTTTTTTATGTATCCGGCAACATAAGAACACAAAGGCACTACCTTCAGTTTTTTATTTTCTATATCTTTAAGCACCTGTTCCACCAAATCTGTGGCTATTCCTCTTCCTCCCAGCTCTGCCGGAACTTCTGTATGTGTCAGATAGATCTCATCTTTTGTTTCTATATATTCTATTTTAGGGGTAAATTTCTCTATATGAAATTCATACTGATGCTTTTCAACATTGTTTATTAGTTTGTAATTACTCATAAGTTTCTTAGGTTTTTAGATTATTTGTTCAATTTTCTTATAATGAACATCATCAAAATTCTCGCCAAAATTATCTCCTATACTAAAAAAATTTAAAAAATTTTTCTTGTTATTTTATCTAATACACTATTCTTATTTTATCTGAATCAACTAAAATTTGTTTTTGTAAAAACAAAAGCAAGATGAAGAAAAATCTTATTGTACTTTTGCATGAGTTTATCATCTTTTTTATCAACAAACACTTGATTCATGTCCGGGATTTATATTCATATTCCTTTCTGTCTAAAAAAATGCAACTATTGCAACTTTCATTTTTCCACCCGGCTTCAAACTAAACCCCAACTGGTACAAGCTATCGGAAAAGAACTGGAATTAAGAAAGGAAGAAATGAATATTCCTTTGGAAACCCTCTATTTCGGCGGAGGAACTCCCTCTGTTCTCTCTTTTCATGAATTGGATTTTTTGTTTCAAAAAATCCGGAAAAATTATGATCTGTCAAAAACTGCCGAAATTACATTAGAAGCAAATCCGGACGATCTGACAGAAGAATATCTTACTTTTCTAAAGGAACAAACTCCAATAAATCGTTTAAGCGTAGGAATTCAGTCTTTTTTTAATGAGGATTTGTTATTTATGAACCGTGCCCATAATTCGGAACAAGCGGAAAGTTGTATTAAAAAAGCACAAGATGCAGGTTTTGAAAATATAACAGTTGACCTTATCTACGGCGGGCAGACCACTACGGATAAGAAATGGATTTCCAATCTGGAAAAAGCAGTTTCTTTAGATATTCCGCATATATCTTCTTATGCTTTAACTGTAGAACCTAAAACCGTTTTTGAAGCACTTATAAGAAAAAAGAAAATCCCCCCTGTTGAAGAGGAAAAACAATTGCATCATTTTGAAATCCTCCGGGAAATACTGACAGAAAACAACTTTATCCAATATGAATTTTCCAATTTCGGGAAGGAAGGTTTTTTCTCCCGGCATAATATTTCTTACTGGAAAAATACGGCTTATATGGGAATCGGACCTTCTGCCCACTCTTTTGACGGAAAAGATAAACGATCCTGGAATGTTTCCAACAACAGCAGATATAATAAAGCATTGGAAAATAACCTTTTACCTTCAGAACATGAAATCCTGACAGAAAAAGAACGATTCAATGAAAAAATCATGCTGGGACTGAGAACTCAATGGGGAATAAATATACCAGAACTGGAAAAAGAGTTTTCTTCCCGATTCATTACCCGGTTTCATCAGGAATTAAAACTGTTAAAGGCTGAAAATAAGGTGAAAATTGAAAATGATACGCTCTTAATTTCCCCGGAATATCTATTTCAAACGGATGGTATCATCTCTCAATTCTTTTTCGTTGATTAATTGACCAGAAACCTTTATTTTTGTACCGTATTTTTATCCTGATGAAAGAAAATCAACCTATAGGTATTTTTGACTCCGGAATGGGCGGACTGACTACCGCTAAAGAAGTGAAAAAATTATTGCCTTATGAAAGCTTAATTTATTTTGGAGATTCCAAACACCTTCCTTATGGAGATAAATCCAAGGAAGTAATTATCGAATATTCTGAACAGATTACCCGGTTTCTGCTGAAAAAAAATTGTAAAGCAATTGTAATAGCTTGTAATACTGCTACTTCCAATGCTCTAAATGAAGTAAAGGCTCTGGCAAAAGAAAAAAACGTTCCGGTTTATGATGTAATATCTCCGGTGGCCGAAAAGGTAGCCTTTACCTTCAATCAGCAGGTTGGAGTGATTGCCACCAAATCCACCATTGCCTCGCATATTTACCGGAAAAGCATTCGAAAACTAAACAAACATATTGAAGTTCATGAATTAGCCACTCCCCTTTTAGTACCGGTTATTGAAGAGGGATTTAACAATCATTCCATATCGGATATCGTACTTAAAACCTATCTCAATCATAAAAAATTACAACATATCGATTCTTTGATTTTAGGTTGTACTCACTATCCTTTGATTTTAAATGAGGTAAAGAATTTTTATCAGAATAAAATCCAGGTAATCGATTCTCCTTTAATTGTAGCCAATTATATTAAACAGGATTTGGATAAAAAACGATTATTATCTTCTAATTCCAAACCGGTTTATGAGTTTTATGTTTCCGATCTTACTCCCACTTTTGCTAAACTGGCAAAGAAATTTTTTGGAACCAACATAAATCTGGAAATAAAAAACTTAAGTGGAAACTAAGTCTAAGAATTAAGTGAAATTCCTTAAACCTATTTAAATAATCGGAAAATTTTATCTTTTTATAAAAGATTATAAGAAAAATAATCTAAAAAATTCTTAAATTGCACATTATTTTCTTTCACTGAAGATTATAAATTCTATGGATTTAATAAGACTAAACATTCGGGGGATTTCTTACAGCCAAACACAAACCGGAGCTTACGCCCTTATTCTGGAGGAGGATTTTGGAAAGAGAAAAATTCCTGTAATCATCGGCAGTGTTGAAGCTCAATCTATTGCCCTGGCTCTGGAAAAGGATATTACCCCTCCCCGCCCTATTACCCATGACTTATTTTCCACTTTTGCGAGAACCTTTAAAATTATTGTAAAAACCATTTTTATCTATAAGCTGGTAGATGGTGTTTTCTACTCCAATATTTTATTTCAAAACACCGAAACCGACGAAGAACATGAAATAGATTCCCGGACTTCCGATGCCATTGCCCTGGCTGTCCGTTTTGATGCTCCTATTTACACCACCAAAGAGATTATGGAGAAAGCAGGTATCTACATGGAAATGAAAGAAGACAGTCTGGATGATACAGCCATAGAAAAAGCCATTGATAGTATTGAAAATCAATTGAAAATGGATGATATGGACGATTCTTTCTCTCATCTTTCCGAACTGGAAATTAATGATTTAATAGCTAAGGCTTTGGAAAGTGAAGATTATGAAACTGCAGCAAAATTACGGGATGAATTAACTAAAAGAAATCATCCTTAAACTTACATTTATATAAATTTTCTCCTGTATAATTTATCATCATAATATCGTAAATTTGAAATATGAAATTTCAGGTAGTTTCGTCATTTCAGCCTACCGGCGATCAGCCTCAGGCTATAAAACAGCTTTCCGAAGGGGTTTTAAGTCATGAAAAATATCAGACCCTGCTGGGAGTTACCGGCTCGGGAAAAACATTTACCGTAGCTAATGTTATTGAAAATATACAGAGTCCGACTCTTATACTGGCTCACAATAAAACACTGGCTGCCCAGTTATACATGGAATTTAAGGAATTTTTCCCTTACAATGCAGTGGAATATTTTGTTTCCTACTACGATTATTATCAGCCGGAGGCATTTATGCCTACAACCAACACGTATATAGAGAAAGATTTATCCATCAATGAGAATCTGGAAAAATTACGTCTCAGTACCACCTCTTCCCTGCTTTCCGGGAGAAGGGATATAGTGGTGATTTCTTCTGTTTCCTGCCTATACGGTATCGGAAATCCGCAGGAATTTAAAAATAATCTGGTTTCTCTGAAAATCGGACAGCAAATTACCAAAACCAAACTACTCCAATCTTTAGTATCGGCACTATATTCACGTTCTGAAATGAACTTTGGGAGAGGAAATTTCCGGGTAAAAGGAGATGTTGTTGATGTTTTCCCGGCTTATTCCGATACGGGAGTCCGTATTCAGCTTTTCGGAAACGAAATTGAACGGATAGAAAATATGAACTATAGTACCAATAGTGTTATAGATTCTATAGAAAGCATCCATATTTATCCCGCAAACCTTTTTGTTACCTCGCCGGAAACACTAAATCAGGCAATACGGAATATCCAGATAGATTTAGGGAAACAGGTGGAATATTTGCAGGAAATAGGAAAAGGTCTGGAAGCCCATCGTTTGAAGGAACGCACGGAATTTGACCTGGAAATGATTAAGGAACTGGGGTATTGTTCCGGTATCGAAAATTATTCCCGGTATCTGGACGGAAGGGCTCCGGGTTCCCGTCCTTTCTGCCTGTTGGACTATTTTCCGGAGGATTTTCTGATGGTAATCGATGAAAGTCATGTTACTATTCCTCAAGTACACGCAATGTACGGAGGGGACAGAAGCAGAAAAGAGACTTTAGTGGAATACGGTTTCAGGCTTCCCGCTGCCATGGATAACCGGCCATTGAAATTTGAAGAATTTGAACT